>CALFBW010000447.1 GCA_937951415.1 uncultured Chitinophagales bacterium
GTGTCTACCAATTCCACCACCTGGGCAAATGGAGCGCAAATATAGCCCCTTCTTTGAATTGCTGTACTTCGTTTTACAAATACTTTTAATTCAATTGCCTGCAATTTTTTTTCGTGTCGATCTAGACTAATCGCTCTTTTGATAGCTTTCTATTGGAGGACAGGTGCAAATCAACTGACGATCTCCCTTCCCTTGATCAATTCGACCGACGGTTGGCCAGAGTTTTCGAGTCTTGACCCAATCAAGTGGCCAGGCAGCTTCCTGGCGGCTGTAAGGATATTCCCATGTATCATTGGTTACGATGTCTAAGGTATGCGGTGCATTCACTAGCAAGTTGTTGCCTTGGGTTGTGTTGCCATTTTCTATTGCGGCAATTTCTTTACGAATGCTAATCATGGCTAAACAAAAACGATCCAGTTCTTCTTTGCCTTCACTTTCTGTAGGCTCAATCATAATGGTTCCAGGCACAGGAAAACTGACGGTAGGAGCATGATAGCCATAGTCCATTAAGCGCTTTGCAACATCGGCGACTTCTATACCAGCCGATTTTTTGAATGGACGGAGATCAAGGATCAGTTCATGCGCTACATGTTCATGTTCACCAACGTATAGAACCTCGTAGTGTTCTGCCAGTTTCTTCTTAATGTAGTTAGCATTCAGAATTGCCGCAGCCGTACTTTTACGTAGCCCTTCCCACGAAAGTAGTCGTAAATAAGCGTAGGAAATCAATAGAATCGAAGCACTTCCCCAAGGAGCCGAGCTAACTGCTCCTTCCTGATCTCGTTTTTTAGTGGCCTTCAGAAAGCCGTGCCCCGGTAAGAAATTGGCCAATTGCTCTGTGCAACAAATCGGACCCACTCCAGGACCTCCACCTCCGTGAGGTATGGCAAAAGTCTTATGTAAATTGAGGTGACAAACGTCGGCACCAATCAAAGCAGGATTGGTATAGCAAATTTGTGCATTCATGTTGGCTCCATCCATGTACACAAGCCCGCCATTTTTATGGATAATATGAGTTGCTTGTCGAACGCCGGTTTCAAAAACGCCGTGTGTTGAAGGATAAGTAATCATCATGGCAGAGAGCTCTTTTTGGTGTTTTGCAGCCTTTGCTTCCAAATCGCTCAAATCAATGTTCCCGTCTTCATCGCATAAAACCACCACCACTTGCATTCCGCTCAAAACTGCACTTGCGGGATTCGTCCCATGCGCAGAGGAAGGGATCAGTACAATGTTTCTGTATGATTCCCCTCTGCTTTGATGAAAATTTCGGATAGTAAGCAATCCTGCCAACTCTCCTTGCGCCCCAGAGTTGGGCTGTAAACTACAGGCAGAAAAACCTGTCAGAATACAAAGCATCTCTTCCAGCTCTTGAAAAATGTCTTGATAAGCTGTCGCTTGATCAATGGGTGCAAATGGGTGAATCTGTGAAAAACACGGCCAGCTCAGGGGAATCAACTGAGTAGCTGCATTCAATTTCATCGTACAACTTCCCAATGGGATCATCGATTGGTTGAGACCTATGTCTTTTCGCTCTAGTGACTTGATGTATCGCATCATTCGAATCTCTGAATGATAGCTGTTGAAAATTGGATGACTTAGTATGGCAGTTTGCCGAAGTAGATTTGCCGGAATACGCATCGTCAAATCTTCTAGTGGCGTTAAAGTCAAGGATGTTTTGTCTAGACCTAGTGTAGCAGCAAAAATCTCTATAATATCTTCTAAGTTCTTTAAAGAACAGGTCTCATCGAGAGATATAGAGACCAGTTCCGGTGAACGGTAGCGAAAATTGTATCCTTTTGCTAAACTTAAGGATCGGAATGTGCTGAGCGCTTCCACTTCCATTTCAAACTCTAAAGTGTTGTAAAAGTGCTCGTTCTTAGGAGAAAAGCCTATACTATTTAGCGCTTCCAGTAAGTAGCAGCAGCTCTTATGTATTTTTTCTGTGATCTTTCGAAGACGCTGTGGACCATGATACACTGCATACATACCGGCCATAGAAGCTAAAAGTGCTTGTGCGGTACAAATGTTTGAGGTAGCCTTTTCTCTTCTAATGTGTTGCTCCCGAGTTTGTAAGGCCATTCGCAGGGCGCGATTGCCGAGAGCATCTTCAGCCACACCAATAATTCTTCCTGGTAAATTTCTCTTATGCGATTCCTTTGTGGCGAAGTAGGCAGCATGAGGACCTCCATATCCTAGAGGAATTCCAAAGTTCTGAGTAGTGCCAAGAACAATTTCTGCTCCCCATTCCCCGGGAGGTTTCAAAAGGCAAAGTGATAATAAATCTGACGCTACTGCAAACTTTATCCCATGCGAGTTAAGTTGACTACTTATCTTAGAATAGTCTACCAAATTCCCATTTTGTCCTGGGTATTGTAGCAAAGCGCCAAAAGCATCTGGATAAGCCAATAGGTCTTTTTCCTCAACAAGTTTTATCTCTATGTCTAAAGGAATTGCCCTTGTCTGTAAAACTTCTATCGTCTGAGGGAAACAATCATTCGAAACCAAAAATAAATTCTTTGCAGTTTGCTTTCGCTTTCGTTTTTCTGCTCTAAAAAGAAGCATCATCGCTTCAACTGCTGCAGTCCCTTCATCAAGCAAGCTGGCGTTTGCGATTTCCATACCTGTTAAATCGCAAACCATGGTTTGGAAATTCAATAAGGCTTCTAGTCGACCTTGTGCAATCTCCGATTGGTAAGGTGTATAGGGCGTGTACCAAGCAGGGTTTTCAAAGATGTTTCGGAGTATGGGAGAGGGGGTAATTGTTTGGTGGTAACCCAAGCCAATGAATGATCGGAATACCCTATTCTTTGCTCCTTTTTCCCTAATCATTTCTAAATACTCGTATTCGTTGAGGGCTGTAGGAAAATCGATTTGATCTTTCCAACGAATGTCCGAAGGAACAACCTCCTCCATTAGTTGGTCAATATCTTTTATTCCGATCGCCGCTAATTGCTCAGACTGTTCTTCGGAATTAGGACCAATATGTCGGTGAGCAAAGTGATTAAACGGTAAAGAACTCATAAGGAACTAAGTGTTTGATTGTACTTTCTTACTAAAGTTACTGCGAGATTATGGCTCATTGATTTATTATGCAGAGATTCAAGAATAGAAACTGACAAAGAAGGTATTGGAAAGACATTTTGGCACAGGTAGTTTTAATTTTTATGACAAAAAGACTTGGTATACAGTTAATTAGCTAGTGGTACACGAATTGACTCTTATTATTAAGTAACTGATAAATATCAGCGCATTTTAATAAATAAGACTTAGAAACTGTATGGAAAAGTTTACGATCAAATCGCAACAGATTCTATCGGAGGCACAAGCACTTGCATTTAATGCAAAGCACCAAGCCATCGAACCTCTACATATATTAATGTCCCTCATCGAAAATGATAGCGACGTTCTGCCCTTCTTGTTTAAGAAGTTGGGCATCAATTTATCGGTAGTACGAGCAGTTGCAGAAAAGCAGCTCGTCTCTTACGGTGAGGTCAACAATATCGAAAAACAGCACTTTACTTCGGCAGCACAGCAAGTGCTTTTTAAGGCGCCTGATTTTGCCAAGAAAATGGGAGATGACTTTGCTTCCTTAGAGCACTTGTTATTGGCAATTTTGGAAATAAAAAGCGACGCTTCCAAGATTTTAAAAGACCTCGGGGTAAAAGCAGCGGACCTGAAAGCTGCCATATCGGAGCTTCGAAAAGGAAGTTCTGTCAATGATAAAAACGCTGGCGGCAACTATCAAGCACTGGAGAAGTATGCGAAGAATCTCAATGACTTTGCAAGTGCTGGAAAGTTAGACCCTGTGATTGGAAGAGATGAAGAAATACGGCGTGTTCTGCACATTCTTTCTCGCCGAACAAAAAACAACCCGGTATTGGTAGGAGAGCCTGGAGTGGGTAAAACAGCTATTGCTGAGGGAATCGCTCATAGAATCGTTTCGGGAGATGTTCCAGAAAACTTAAAATCAAAAACCGTTTTTGCGCTCGATATGGGAGCAATGATGGCGGGAGCAAAGTTTCGAGGAGAATTTGAAGAACGCTTGAAAGCCGTCATTAAAGAGATTACAGAGTCTGATGGTGAAAGCATCCTTTTTATCGATGAGATTCATACTTTAGTTGGTGCTGGGGCATCAGAGGGAGCTTTGGATGCAGCAAATATTTTGAAGCCAGCTTTAGCTAGGGGAGAATTGAGAGCAGTAGGAGCTACAACCTTAAATGAGTATCAGAAATATTTTGAAAAGGACAAAGCGCTGGAGCGGCGCTTTCAAAAAGTCTTTATTGACGAACCCAACACGGAAGACGCCATTTCTATTTTGCGTGGATTGAAAGAACGCTATGAAGTCCATCATAAAATCAAAATCAAAGATGAAGCGATTATTGCGGCAGTGGAGTTGTCCACGCGATACATCAACGATCGCTTTTTACCAGACAAAGCGATTGACTTGATCGATGAAGCTGGAGCAAAATTGCGTTTAGAAATAAACTCAGTGCCTGAAGAACTAGATGAGATAAACCGAAAAATTACCCAGCTAGAGATTGAACGAGAAGCCATTCGCTATGAAGAAGATGTTTCTAAATTGGAAAGTGTCCAAAAGGAAATCGCAGAAGTACGCGAAAAGCGAGATGCCTTGTATGCTCGCTG
>CALFBW010000448.1 GCA_937951415.1 uncultured Chitinophagales bacterium
CCGGCAAGGGTACTTTTCAAGCTACCATTGGAAAATGGGCACTTGCTTTCCCCATTTACATTGTAGCTCACATTACTAGAATCCTTGTGGTCTTCCATTTGTTCTATTTTATGAAAATTCAGTGGTTTGAGCTCAAAAATAAGAACTTATGGCGATTGACACGAACGATATTTTAGATATAATTATTGATACTGTCAATAAAGGTAAATTCCTTCGTTACAGCCATAAAAAAAAGGGCGAAACCATCGGCTCCACCCTTAATTTGTTCCTTTTTTAAGTACTACTTTTCTTCAGCAGCAGGCTCTTCTGCTTCTGCTTCTGCTTTCGCCGCTTCCAATACTTCCATTCGTTCGGCACCCAAAATGACAGCCATGCGATTTCGGTATTGTTCTACTAAATTTTCTGTTTTCGTCGTTTTTTCTTCTTTGATCAAGCCGTTTTCCAATGCACTGATGTGACGCTTTTCGGCCATAAGTAAGCGCAAGAGATTATTTTGCTCCTTCATATCCATTTCGAAACTTGGATCGGCTTTCACTAAAGTTTCTTGAATATCCTTCAACTCTGCTCGCGCATCGGTTTTGAAATCGTTTTGAGCAAATATCCCGAGACTAAGGAACATGCTGAAGGCTAAAAGGCAAAGATTCTTCATAGTATTTCGTTGAATTTTTTAGCAATTTAAGCAGTTTCGAGCAGAAAAAGGACAAAATTTGACCTATTGTCACTTTCTGCTACTGAAAGAGTCTGTTTCAGTCAGTTAGCAAGACTAGATACCGCCATTCAAATACCAAATACTCGCGTTCAACACGGTAGCAAAACTGACCCAAAGTAAATATGGTACTAAAAGAATTCCTGCCAAACCGCGCACTTTCATGAATAGGGAAATAGTCAAAACGATCATCAAAACAAGAAATAGTATATCCACTAAAGCAAAAGCTGGTTTGTGAAGTCCGAAAAAGAGCACGGACCATGCCGCATTAAGCACCAACTGTATTCCAAATACCCCTAGTGACACTTTTACATCAGATCTATGCAATCCTTTATCCCAAATCAAGGCCATTGCAATCCCCATCATAGCATACAGAATCGTCCACATAGGAGCAAAAATCCAATTCGGCGGGTTGAAAGAAGGTTTCTCAAGGGTAGCATACCATTCCGTGATTCCTGATGCGGTAAAATAACCTGATGAGATTCCAATCAACTCGCATAAGAGTACACAAATGATGATTTTTGCAAAAAGTGGTATTGAGTTCATGGCTGACTTGAAATTCTTAGAAACTAAAGTAAATGAAGTCTCTTACTTTCTTTTACAAAGTTTTCAACATCTCAGCTATCTATGCTAGCAACCAGCCACAAACCTAAAGAGACTTCAACTCGTCTCCTTCTGCAAGACCTTCTAAAACTTCAATCTTGAGTCCGTCCGAAACACCGGTCTTAATTATTCTTTTTTCAAATGTATCTTCATCAATCTTTAATTCAATGGAAGTCGTATCTCCAGAAATTTGAAGGCAAGCTTCAGGTATCAATAAAACATCCTTCTTCGTTTCTAAAACGATATCGGCATTCGCTGAATAACCCGCACGGATAAAGTCGCCTTCTGGAAGCTTCAAACTTGCTTCAATATCAAACTTAATGACACCCTCATCCATTTTTCCCTTAGGAGACACATAATACAAGGTTGCATTATATTCTTTATCTGGGATTGCTCCAATGGTTAATAAAAGCTTCATCCCTTCTTTTACTTTTCCGGCTTCACTTTCGTCTACTTTCCCTGAAAAAATCATGTCTTTCATATCGGCCACTACTCCGATGGTCGTACCGTCATTGAAAGTATTGCTTTCAATCACAGAGGCTCCTTCTTTTACCGGAACTTCCAAAACCGTTCCGTCTACTGTTGATACAATAACATTACTTGCTCCTCCAGATTTCTTAGAAGAACCCTCTCGCAATAAGCGCAAGTTATTTCTAGCCGACTGCAATTGCGATTGAGCCAAAGAAAGATCATTTCTATAACGATCAAGCGTTCGATCGGCATTTGTTCCAGCATTTGCCAAAGCATTGCGATTGACATCTACATCGGCTTTAAACTGATCAAAAGCTTGTTGCGAAATGATCCCATCTTTAAACAATTGCTCTTGTCGCTTCAATTCTTTTTCTGCTTCTCTCAAAGAGATTTTACTTGATTCTAGGTCTTGTCCAGAATTTACGACCTGCTCTTGTCGTTTCACTTCTCTTTCCGCTGCCTGAACATTTAGATTTGCCTGTTGAACGGTGGTTTCGGCATTATTTATTGACAAGGCATCTGGAACCAGTTTTATTTTTGCAATTTCTTGACCAATTGCAATGGCGTCTCCAGCCTTTACATAAATGTCTTCAATGACGCCAGACACCCTTGGCTTTATTGCAACTTCTTTTGCTGGAACAATAGAACCAGTCGCTAAAGTCTTTTTGGAGATATCTCCGCGTACGACTTTTTCGATCTTTACTTCTTCATCTGATTGTTTTCCAGTTAAAGTAAAGTAAGCTCCAAGTCCTAAAAAACTCAAGAGCAAGAAACCTATAAAAAATATGAGAAACCACTTTTTCATCGAAAAAAGTTTAGAGTTAAATTATCTATTTATTTCCAAGTAATATTTATTACCAAATCAAAACACTACTCATCTGACAAGGCTTCTACTGGATTTACCTTTGCTGCTCGATAAGCTGGAAGCAAGCCTGCTAAGGCACCAAAAAAGACCATTAAAAACATTGCTACAAAAACCAAAGTAAAATTCACAGAAGGGTCTCTAAAGAAAAAACTCTCGACCTCAAATGTGGTGATTATAAAATCTATGAATGCTAAAAATCCCACTCCACATACCATTCCTATGTAAGTACTGCAAACAGTTATTACCACTGATTCACTCAAAATCATCATCATAATGGATCGCGAGGTAGCACCAATCGATTTTCGTATTCCAATTTCACGTGTTCTTTCACGAACAATGATGAGCATAATATTTACAATACCTGCGATTCCTGCAATAATAAAACCGAAGCCAACGAATAAAATGAAAATATCTATTGCGCGGAAAAGGCCAGTAAATTTTTGCACCTGACTAGAAAGGTTAAAGGAACCGATGGCTCGCAAATCTTTTGGATCAATATCGTGCCGATCTCGTAACAATGCCTTTATTTTATTTTCCACTTCGACCGAATTAATTCCATCCTTCGCAGCGATTGTAAAATAGTGGACTTTATTGGGTTGATTAAACACGACCTGACCAGTGGTTAATGGCATAATGATCGCCATATCATCTTCTCTTCCATTATCACCAGTTTGCATACTTGCTTGAACACCTACGATTTTAAAAAATACACCTCTTATTTGTATGTACTCACCTATTGCTTCTTCCTTTTCTTCAAATAAAATATCGCGAGCTCCCTCTCCAATGACTACTACTTTTCTTCGCTCTCTAATGTCTAAGGCATTCAAGTACCTACCTTCTTCCATCTCAATAGGTAGGATATTTTGCAAGTCTGGAGTTTCTCCCCTCACCGTAAAATTCCCGTTGTTATCTCCCTTTAAAACCAAAGTACTTCCTAGCTCTAAGCGAGGGGACATATACTCAATTTCTGGAAAGGAATTTCGGATCGCCTCTGCATCGCTCCAATTCAGATCGGCTACTCTGCCTTCGGGCAAACCTTTATATGGCATTGAAGTACGTTGCGGCCAAACGAACATGGTGTTCGTAGCAAACTTCCCGAACACATGCATAGTTCCATTAGAAAGACCACGCCCCATTCCGAACAAGAATATCAAGCTAAAAATTCCAATTACTAGTACCAAAGCAGTAAGTGCTGTACGCAGCTTATGCATCCAAATCACTGAAAAAATCTCGTACCATTTATCGTAATCGAACATTTATTAAGTTAGTCGTTTTTGAATATTGATAATAAATAAGAAATCGAAAATTTAAGCACTCATTGCTGCTACTGGGCTGATCTTCGCCGCCTTATAGGCGGGAATTAATCCTCCCAAAGCTCCGGCAATCACCAAAAGAACAATGGAAGAAACTGCCATTTCCCATCCCACTTCTGGATTTTTAAAGAAGTCGGATTCCATTTCAAAATACTTTAACAAAAAGTCAATTTGCCAAAGCAAATAAATACCTACTACCAAACCTAAATAACCAGCAATTAATGTAATAAATACGGACTCTTGAATAATGGTTCCTATTATATGTCTTGGGGTAGCGCCTAGTGCTTTTCTCACACCAATCTCTTTTGTTCGCTCTTTTACCGTTATAAGCATGATGTTACTGACAGCAATTATTCCTGCAAACAAAGTGAGGAAACCCACTAAGACAATGATGAGTTTAATTCCGAAAAACATAGTCATGATTTGCTCGTATTCCTCTAAGCCGTTATTCACACGCAAAGCCTTTTTGTCATCCGGATCGAAATTATATTTTCGCGCAAACTCGTTCTGAATTTTCGCCCCCAACTTTTGACTTTCGGCAGTCGTGAGATCACCAACTTCAACCATCATTTGATGAATTCGATCTTTTCCGTTGAAGGCTAATTGTGCGGTACGAATTGGCAAATAAACCATCGACATTTCTCGATCACCACCCGAATCTTCAAACACTCCTACTACTTGAAACTGGCTTCCTTTCACATCAATCCATTCTCCTAAGGCCTCTTCGTGGCTGTCAAAGAAATGTTCAGAAACCAATTTACCAATCACAGCAACTTTCCTAAAAACTTCATTATCTCGATCATTGATATATCGACCAAAAGTCATTTCCGTATTCTCAATGTATAAATGTCCTGGGTGAACTGAACGCACATTAAACACCCCTTTGTTTTGTTTGTTTTTGATACTAAATTCTCCCCAAATATTAAACCGTCCTGTACTGTGACGAACTCCCTCTAATTGAGAAATTTTATCGTAGTCTGCATTATTCATATTTATCTTACGCCCTACCGGAAGTCCTGCATGCGGCATAGAAGTAGCATCAGCATAAATCCACATACTATTAACAGCATCGTCTTTAAACATTTCCTTTACCCCATTCTGCAAACCATTGCCACTTCCCAAGAGAAAGACCAACATAAAAATCGCCCAAGCAACTGAAATGCCAGTGATAACTGTTCTGAGTTTATTCATCCACAGAACATTCAATATTTCTTGCCAACGGTCGAGGTCGAACATAATTCTGCTATTCTATTTAATTTAAGATTGAAAAGCCGATTCATCTTCTCCCTCATAAATAACTCCATCTTTCAAGCGAATGGAGCGATCACATAAAGCAGAAATATCATGCTCGTGTGTCACAATAACTACTGTAATACCTTGTGCATTTACTTTTTTAAAGAGCTTCATTACTTCGTAAGAGGTCTTGCTATCTAAGGCTCCGGTGGGCTCATCAGCAAGCACCACTTTCGGTTTTGTAATCAACGCTCTGGCAATGGCCACTCTTTGCTTTTGTCCACCTGATAATTGATTCGGCATGTGGTGCGCCCAATCTCGTAAGCCCACCATTTCCAGATAATCGAGTGCTATTTTATTTCTCTCTTTTCGCTTTACTTTTTGGTAATAAAGCGGCAAGGCCACATTTTCTTGCGCGTTCTTAAAAGAAAGTAAATTGAATGATTGAAAAACAAATCCTAGAAACTGATTGCGATATTGCGCAGATGCTGTATCCGTAAGGTTCTTAATCAGCTCGTTATTTAAAACATATTCTCCAGTATCATACTTATCGAGAATTCCCAAAATATTAAGCAAGGTGGATTTCCCAGAACCAGATGATCCCATGATACTGACTAACTCCCCCTCTCCTATGTCCAAATCGATGTCTTTCAGCACATGCAGACTGGATTGACCTGTTTGGTACGACTTATTTATTCCACGCAGAGAGATCATGTAGTATCTTTTATTCGCAACAGAGCAAGACTAATTGCTCGATAACTTATGAACACAAGGTAATTCGAATTGGTTTCCAAGCAATTCCTTTTAAGCTCCTTTAACAGTTGTCATTTTTGACTTCCCATTTAATAGCAACCGTTTGAGATTAAGCATCTATCTCAAAATTTATTCTTCCACATC
>CALFBW010000449.1 GCA_937951415.1 uncultured Chitinophagales bacterium
TGTGAAACACCCTATATTGCTCCCAATGGGCGTTTGACTTTTATTACTAAAAGTATGGACGAGATTGAGAAAAACTTCCGAAATACTTAAAAGGGCTTTCCTGAAGAAACGATTGCTTTGGTAAGCCATTTTTAGAACTTCTTTTTATTTGTTAGCCACAAAAAATCATAACTCTTGGCGGCTTTAGCCGTTATATTTGGGCAAAGCACGGAAAAATTATGTTTAACAGCCAATTCAGTTGGAGTAGTATCCCTGATGTAACGAAGAATTTACTCATCATCAATGGTTTGGTGTTTGCTGCAACAAATTTGCTGCAATTCCAGATTGATGGGATGACTCTTTTTGAATACCTGATTTTTTATCCACCATGGTATCCTCAGTTTAAGCCGTTACAGATATTGACACACATGTTCCACCATAGTGGATTGTTTCATTTTGTTTTTAACATGTGGGGTTTGTTTATTGTCGGACCAACTGTAGAACATGCACTCGGGTCTAAGCGATTTCTTATACTGTATATTGTAGCAGGATTGGGTTCACTCTTGTTACATGTTGGTGCTCCTACTCTTGTTAATCTACTAGGAGGATCTACTGGAGCTGGACCTGTACTAGGAGCTTCGGGTGCTCTATTTGGAATTTTGGCGGCTTTTGGACGTATTGCTCCTCGCGCGCAAATGCGCTTGTTGTTTCCTCCTGTGACTTTTAGAGCAGAAACGCTGATTAAGTTTTTGTTTGGCTCAGAATTAGCATTGGGTTTGTTAAGGCATGTAGGAGGAATTGATTTTATCCCTTTTGCACACTTTGCGCACTTAGGTGGTTTGGTCGCTGGACTTGCACTAATGTATTTCTGGCAAAGACGTTAATCAAAGAAGCATGGGATTGTACGATAATACTAGCATGTGGGACGACCTGAAATGGGAGTTGAGGTATGGCGGCAATTTATCTCGCCTGATCACCTTAATGATAGTGGTGTCTGTTTTTTTCTGGATTTTGAATCCTGTCATGTCTCTTGTTGTTCCCAAGCCGGGAGCTTTCGCTAGTGTGCTCTCTTGGTTGACAGTACCCAAAGATCCTTTGCAGGTCATCTATCAGCCTTGGTCTGTATTTACCCATTTATTTATTTATCAATACTCAGCCTCCATTGGGCGAAACTTTATTCATTTATTGTCTAGCTGTATTTGGTTGTACTTTTTCGGCCGAATCTTTACCGTTTACCTTGAAGATAAACGACTGGTTCCCACCTTTCTGATGGGAGGACTAGTAGGTGTTTTGGCCTTTTGGTTATATGGCGCATTTGTGCCAGTAGGGGCCATCGGAACTAGTATGATGGGTGCAACTGCAGGCGTAATGGCGGTAGTGTTTTCTGCAGTCACTATCCGGCCGGATCACAAAATGAACTTGGTTTTTCTAGGAGAAATTCGTATCCGATGGATTGCTTTGTTTGCCTTAATATCGAGTCTTTTTTCTATCTCATTACAAACGGGAGCAGGTGGACCAGCGGTAAGTTTAGCGGGAGCTATTACAGGCTTTGCACTCGTGAAATTATTGTCAAATGGAACGGATTTGTCGATACGTTTAAACCGAATTTGGGATCGAATTAGAGGTCGTAGCGAGAAAAAGAGAGATCTAAAAGTGGTTCATCGAAGAAAAAAGGCGCCAACGCCAACGATTGGAAAGCGTCGAGCAGACGATGTTTTTGTAGAAAGTCAGAAGGCTAAGCAGGAGCGTTTGGATATGATACTAGAAAAAATTTCGGCAGCTAGTATTGATGCATTGACGGACGAAGAACGCGCCTTTCTAAATGAAATGAGTAAAGAAGTTTAGTTTGAATCTTAGGCGTTTCGATTATTTTTTATTAGTAATAAATGTTGCCGCAGGCTTTGCTTTATTGGCTGCCCATCAAGCGCCTTTAAACCCACCTTCAGATGCCTGGTATTTAGCCCTCTTTGGTGTAGCTTATCCTTATATTTTTATTGTAAATCTTGCCTTTATTGCCTTTTGGTTCGTTCGTAAAAAGCTGCTGATGCTTTTGCCTTTTTTGCTCATCATTAGTTCTTGTTCTTCTTTTTCTAAAGTGTTTTCTTGTTCTTTCGGATCTCCGAAGGGAGCTGGGCAAATGATCAAAGTGATGACTTACAACGTGCAGACTTTCGATGTGCATGATGAGAATGAGCCGCTTAAAGAAATAAATGCCATCAAAGATTTGATCAAAGAAAATCAGCCAGATGTCATTTTCTTTCAAGAGTTTTATTCTAATAAATCGGACAAGCCTTATTTATCTCAAATCAAAAAAGAATTAGCCTATCCTTTTCATCATTTTGAAACGACTTACTCTTTTCGTGGCGACTTTAATTTTGGAGTAGCGACTTTTTCAAAATATCCTTTGTCGGAGGGAAAAAAGATTGCCTTGAAAGGGACGAAAACCAATTTGGTCAGTACTTGTAATGTTGATTTTGACGGACAGAAAGTGGCTTTGTTTAATGTGCATTTGCAGTCCTTTAAATTGGGAGCAAAAGATTATCAGTTCATTGAGGATATAGGAGATAAAGGACCAGATTTTCAATCGTCTAAATCGATCTTAAAGAAGCTCAGAAATGGTTATATAAAAAGAGAAGATCAAGCACACGAATTACGGGAGGCGATTGAAGTAAGTCCTTATCCGTCGATTGTTGGAGGAGATTTTAATGATACGCCGATGTCGTATGCTTACGGCGTGGTTGCCGAAGGGAGAAAAGATGCGTTTCGAGAGGCAGGTTTCGGAACGGGTGGTACTTATGCCGGACCACTGCCGTCTTTTCGAATTGATTACATCTTGGTAGATTCAGTTTTTCAAGTGCGATCCTTTGAAACCATCTATGAACGTTATTCTGATCATTATCCGATTATAGCGGAAATAGAACTGCCTTAGTATTTTGATTTATTCAAGCTCCTTATAGCAGTTAATAAAATAAGCGCTCGATTCGGGGCAATTTTAAAAGTTTACCTTCGGGTTATGGATAAGAAATTAGCAGCCACAATTGATCATACCATCTTAAAGCCTACTACTAAGTCGGCGGATGTTCGACAGCTATGTGTTGAAGCAGTGAAATATGGTTTTGCAGCCGTTTGTGTTCCCCCAATATTTGTGGAGGAAGCAGCCGAGTTTCTAGCCAAAGAAGAAACGAAGGTGGCAACGGTTGTTGGATTTCCCATGGGTTATCACCAAAAGGAGGTGAAAGCTGAGGAAACCATGCGGGCGATTGCCGATGGTGCGGATGAAATAGATATGGTGGTTTCCATTGCTGATCTCAGTTCAGGAAATTGGGAAGCGGTGAAGCAGGATATTGCTTTGCAATCTGAGCTTTGTCACGCCACTGAAGTGCAATTGAAGGTGATTATTGAAAGTGGATTGTTGGAAGAGACTGAAATTCGGAAAGTTTGCGAAATTTGTACCGAAGTAGGAGTGGACTACGTTAAGACCTCAACGGGTTTTCACGGAACAGGCGCCGAGTTGAAGACAGTTGAATTGATGCGCTCCGTTTTACCAGCTTCTATTAAAATAAAAGCTTCCGGAGGCATTCGAGATAAGGCAACAGCTCTAGCGATGATCGAGGCAGGAGCAGATCGAATTGGTGCTTCGGCAGGGGTTAAAATTGTAACAGAATGAAAGTGCGCATCTTTTTAGTGGTTTTGATTTTGGGAATGGTTTCTCAGGTAGCTCTAGGGCAAGATCGTTCTGAACGTCGAACCGATTCCAAGCGCGTTCCTTCAGAAGAATATGTAGCTCCCGGAGAGGTGAACGTCATTGTGCCTAGTGCCGTGGAAATGTTGGTACATCGGTATCGAAATCAAAATCAGTTGTACCCTTTTGTTTTGGGCTACCGCATTCACATCAAGCAGTCGACGAAAAGTGGGGACGTTTTAGCTGCTAAGCGCAGAGCGGACAGTCTCTTCCCTGAATTTGAAAGTTACTATAACTATTTGCAGCCTTATTTTAAGCTGCGCATCGGCGATTTTGTAGATAGAAACGATGCTTACCGCGCATTGACGAAAGTGCGAAAAGAGTTTCCTTCGGCTTTTTTAGCAAGAGAGCAAATTGATTTGTATTAATCAAGATTCAGAATTTCTGTATTCATTCTTTTCCTAATAAAAGAGCCCAACTAGCACACACAATTGCGGACTTCGCTCCGTAACTTGCAGTATGTCTGCAACGCTTATCCTTGTCGTATTCTTCGGTTACTTTTTATTGCTGTGCCTTTTTTCTTGGTTTACCAGTGAAGAAGGGGATAACGATGCCTTTTTTATTGGCCAACGAAAATCACCTTGGTACTTAGTCGCCTTCGGAATGGTTGGCGCATCACTATCTGGCGTTACCTACCTATCTGTTCCAGGGGTAGTAGGAAAGCTGGAATCTGCAAATGGGCACTTTTCGTATCTGCAAATGGTGTTGGGTAACATCGTTGGATATATCGCGATCGCTATGCTGTTAATGCCTGTTTATTACAAATTGAAACTCACCTCGATTTACGGTTACTTAGATGAGCGTTTTGGGAATGTGAGTTTGAAAACAGGCGCGGGCTTCTTTATTCTTTCACGAACCATAGGCGCCTCTTTTCGCCTTTTCTTAGTGGCTTTGATTTTACAGACTTTCGTTTTTGATACCATGGGGGTTGGTTTTCCAGTGACTATTTTGGTGATTCTTGCGATGATTTGGGTCTATACTTTACGAGGAGGTATAAAGACAATCGTGTGGACCGATCCTTTACAGACGATATTTATGCTCGTTGCGGTGGGCGCTGCCTTTTATTATATAGCCAATGACATGGGAATGGGCGTGGGAGAAACCATCAGTTTCATTCAAGAGAGTAAATACGCTAAAGTCTTTTTCTTTGAAGATTGGAGTAAAGGAAGCTACTTCTGGAAGCAGTTTTTGGGAGGAGCTGCGATTGCTTTTGCGATGGTAGGACTGGATCAAGACATGATGCAAAAACACAACAGTTGTCCCAATATTGGAGATGCACGAAAGAACATGTTCAGTTTCGCAGCTGTGTTTTTATTGGCGAATATAGTTTTTGTTAGTCTGGGAGCATTGTTGTATTTGTATGCAGCCAGCAAAGGTTTCGAGTTGCCATTGACGCCTGATGGGAAAGTGAAAACAGATGCCGTTTTTGCTAGCATTGCATTGAATAAATTCGGTATCGGTATGGGCGTGATTTTCTTGATTGGTTTGATTGCTGCGGCTTTTTCTAGTGCAGACTCTGCTTTGACTTCCTTAACGACCTCTTTTTGCGTGGATATTTTGGACTTTGAAAAGGGAGATAAAGATCCGAAAGCGTTAAAAAAGACGCGCTTTATCGTTCATTTAGCCTTTTCTGGCTTGTTGTTTTTTGTCATTTTGTCCTTCAAGTACCTCATGGAAGGCGATACTGTCAGTAATCTTTTTAGAGTTGCGGGCTACACTTATGGTCCTTTGTTGGGATTGTTTGTCTTTGGTTTGTTCACCAAATGGGACGTGAAAGACGAGTTGGTGCTGCCCGTTTGTTTGGCCGCTCCAGTACTTACTTACATCATCAATGCGAATTCGGTGGCGTGGCTGAATGGCTATAAATTTGGCTTCGAGCTGCTACTAATCAACGGATGGCTTACCTTTGTAGGCTTGCTTCTAATTCGGCAGTCGAACAAATCGTTGACAGCGACTTAGAGGTGAGAAGACCAATAAGGGCAATATGGCTTGAAATTGGTGATGATGAATTGCTGCTAGGACAAGGCAAGGAATACCTCCAATCTTCGTTTTAGTAGTGTAAAAAGTAAGACATGACAGAAGAACAGAAAGAAAGAAAAAATTGGACGAAGATACAAGCCGAGGGTAGTTGGCGAATTTTCCGGATTATGTCGGAGTTTGTAGATGCCTTTGAGAAAATGGACCAAATCGGTCCCTGTGTTTCTATATATGGTTCGGCACGTACGAAACCAGAAGATCAGTATTACAAGATGGGTGAGGATATTGCCCGTCGCATGGTAAATGAAGGCTACGGAATTATTACGGGTGGAGGCCCAGGTATCATGGAAGCCGGAAATAAAGGTGCGCAGGAAGCAGGTGGCAAGTCGGTTGGTTTGAACATTGTATTGCCTTTTGAGCAATATGCGAATCCTTATGTGGATATGGACAAATTGATCAACTTTCGCTACTTCTTTATCCGTAAGGTGATGTTTGTAAAGTATGCGCAAGCATTCATTTTGTTGCCAGGTGGTTTTGGCACACTCGATGAGCTTTTTGAGTCGATCACTTTGATTCAAACGAAGAAAGTTGACCGTGTTCCTGTGATTTTGATGGGCGTAGAGTTCTGGAAAGGATTGCTAGATTGGATCAAAGACGTAATGTTGGATCGCCACCAAAACATCTCGCCTGATGACATGGATTTGTTTACCGTTACAGATGACATGGATGTTGTGGCGAAAACGATCAACGATCATTACGAAAGTGAAACGTTAAAGCCAAACTTCGAATACTAAGAGTTTGCTTTTCTGCATATAAAAAGGAGACGGCAGCTGCGCGATTGTGTAGCTGCCGTTTTTGATTTTTGCTAAAGTGCGTTTATGAACTAGGAAAACAGCAAGGGCTTACTTGTTCTGCGGGTGCTGTGGCAAGGGGGAATTAGGTAACTTTGAGCTTCAGACCCTATGAAACGAAAAGATGACTTGTTTCAGTTGATAAAGACGCTTTCGAAATCGGAAAAGCGCTTTTTCAAGATATATTCAGGACGCCATGTTATTGGCGCACAGAATAACTATGTCGAGCTTTTCGATGCCATCAGTAAGCAAAACGAATACAACGAAGAAGCTCTTATTCGAAAGTTTAGCGGTAAAAAATTGGTCAATAGATTTTCGGTAGCCAAATCGTATTTGTATGATTTGATTCTAAAGAGCATGAATACTTATCATGCTCAAAATACGGTCGACGCACAAATACTGGATCTACTGCGAAACATCAGCTTCTTATTTGAAAAGAATCTGTACGAGCAAGCAGATCGCATCATTCAGAAAGCAAAGAAGTTAGCGCTAGAGTACGAAAAAATTTCTATCCTTCCAGAGATTATGATTTGGGAGAAGAAACTGATGGAAGCCAGTTTTTATGCAAATAAAAATCTAGACGACATCATTGCTACTTACAAAGAAGCCCGCTCCTTCATGGAAACAGCCCTGAATGTGAATGAGTATTGGGTCTTAGATGCCCAACTTTATTACCAAAGTAACTTGAAGGGAATTGTCAGGAATCGCAGTGATTTGAAAAAGGTAGAGTCGGTCTTCAGTTCTCCTTTGTTGAAAAGCGAAGAGGAGGAACTATCCTACGAATCAAGAATCCTCCTCTATAAGATTCACTCGACTTACTTCTTTATTCTCCGAGACTTGGAGAGTTGCTATAAGTACATTAGTAAGCTGGTTAATTTGCAAGAGAGTAGGCAAGAGCTAATACGTTACCGCCCAATGTTGTACGTTACTTCCTTGAATAACTTATTGAACATTACAGGGGCGCTCGGGAAAAAGGACGAGACCGAAGAGAAACTAGCGACCCTTAAAGGCCTAATGTCCGATACAATTTTCAATAGTTCTTCGCATTTGCAGTTGAAGATGTTTGAGTCGTACTATTACCACACGCTAAACTATTGTCGCAATCAACGACAGTTTGAGCGAGGAATGTTACAGATTCAAAAAATTGAAGAAGGGCTAGAAGAGTTTGGCGATCGCGTAGATTCAATGGGTCGATTAATGTTGTGTTTTTACAGCTTCCATATTTGCTACGAGGCGCGCAATTTCGAAGAAGCTTTGCGTTGGTTAGCAAAAATTCGAAAGCAAGAAGAGTTGAGTAATATTCGTCAAGATATATTCTTCTTCTCCCGCATTTTCTATTTGATGATGCACTATGAATTGGATAAAATGGAGCAGCTATCACCGCTGATCAAAAAGACCTACGCTTATTTAATTAAACGGGAAAGTCAGTATCAGTTTGAGACCGTTTTAGCATCTTTTTTGAAAGATTTGACTGCTGTTACAGAAAACGAACAATTTAAAAATCGACTTTTAAAACTACGCGAAGAACTTAGCGTTCTAGCAGAAGACCCTTTCGAAAGAAAGGCTTTTGCTTACTTTGATTTTATGGAATGGATTGATAGAATTGTGGAGGAAAAAGGATTGTCTTCTACAGCTGTTTCCAGCTCAGAAATCATGCATTAATATTCGACACTGACTTGAGTGAAGCTCCCTCGCATATCAAAGAATTGGACATCGTTTTGCCCTGCTATAATCCACCTCAGGGTTGGGCGCAAATGGTGATTGACGGGATTTCTCTTCTCAAAAAAGACTTGCCTGGTGTTGCGATTAATGTGTTCGTTGTAAATGACGGATCGATGGACAAGGTGGATTCGAAAGAGTTGCAATATTTACACAAGCAGCTCTCGGATATCCATTATTTGGGCTACGAAAAAAACAAAGGAAAGGGTTACGCATTGCGTTACGGCGTTACCCGAACTCGAGCAGATTATACCATTATTACCGACATTGACATTCCTTATACAGTGCCTAGCATGTTGGCTATTGTTCAGGAACTGCAAAAAGGAACAGATGTAGCGGTGGGAAACCGTCCTGATAAATATTACGATTCAGTTCCTGGTTTCAGAAAAGGAATGTCGCAAATGCTGCGATGGATGTTGCGCACTTTCTTGCGTTTGGAAATAGGCGACTCTCAATGTGGTTTGAAGGGTTTTAATAAAGAGGGACGAACCTTGTTTTTGAGTACGCAAATTGATGAGTTCTTAATTGACCTCGAATTTATTGTATTGGCTAGTCGCCATCCAAGGGTAGGCATTAAGCCTGTCACAGTCCACTTAAGAGAAGGAATCGAATTTACTAAAATGCCCCCTTCAGTACTGGTTCGAGAGTTGCTCAATTTTGCAAAAATATATTTACGAACTTTGAAAGGATGAAATCGTCCTTGATTACGGTTCTGGGTTTTATCACTACGCTCCTTCTTGCTTGGGTGTTGTTGTGGTATTTCCACGGCAGGATATTAGCCAATCCCAACGACTACTTAATGAGTGGTTCAGGAGATGGCTTTAAGAATTATGCTACTACGATTTATCACATAAAACACGGGGAGTCTTTCAGTCATTACGAAGGAATGAATTACCCGTTTGGGGAACAAGTCGTTTTCACGGATATGCAGCCAGTATTGGCTAATAAATTGAGGTATCTCAAAGACTACCTAGCTATTGAAGACTCGGCAGTTGGTTGGATTAATTTATCCTTGTTCTTTTCATTAATTATCTCGGCAGGTTTTCTTTGCCTTATTTTCTGTTGCTTGAAAATTCCTGTCTGGTATTCAATACCAGCGGCTATTATGATCGCTTTTCTTAGTCCGCAGGTTTTGCGATTCGCAGGACACTATGCCTTGGCGCATTGTTTTGTTATTCCTGTTCTGTTTTATTTTCTTCTTCGATTTCAGCGACATCGCTCTTTTGTGTGGGCTTTATTAATTGGTTTGTCTACCGCTGTTTTCTCTGGTTTGCACATGTATTTCTTTGCGATTAATACCTTTTTTGTAGTCGCATGGCTTTTCTTTGATACGCTTCGGGTATTTAATGTGAAGCGAATAATGGATAATGCTTTGGCTTTTCTGTTGATGGGTATTTTGCCCTTTGTAATAATTACCGTTTGGATGGGCTGGAGCGACGGAGTCATCGATCGTCCTTCTTCCCCTTATGGTTTCTTGGTCTATCGTTCAATGCCTGAAGGGATTTTCTTGCCTATTGATTTTCCTTTGGGAGACTGGATGCATAATAAGATACACGCCATTAGAAATGTGCCTTGGGAGGGGAAAGCCTATGTGGGATTAGTGGCTGTAGGATTTTTCGTATTTCTATTTTTCTTTCAGTTAAGCAGAGCCGTGAAGCGAAAACTCCCCATTGAAATTTTACCTTATTATTCGCCCTTCTTATTTAATACAGTGACGGCTGGATTTGCTTTGTTACTATTTTCATGGGGCATCCCTTTTGTTTTTGGTTTGGAGTGGCTTCTGGATTATACGGGTCCTTTGCAACAGTTTCGCGGCATTGGTCGATTTGCTTGGCTCTTTTATTATGCAATAAATATCGCAGCGATCTTCTGTATTTATTTTTATGCAAAAGAAAAACCCATACCGCAAAAAGTATTGATTTTACTCTTTCCGCTTTTATTGGGATTTGCTGAAGTTAATGCCTACCACGAAAGGAAACTATATGCGCATGATCCGAACAATGATATTCAGGAATTTGCGATGGTAAAAGGGAATCGATGGTTATCGGTATTAACCGATAAAGATTATCAAGCCATAATTCCCATTCCTTATTTTCATGTAGGCTCCGAGAATTTTTACATTCACCCCAACGGCTATCCATTGCGCGAGACTTTAACCGCTGGAATCTTAACAGGTATCCCAACAACGGGCGTTTTTATGAGTAGAACCTCCTTGCAGCAAACGATGGAGAATTTACAGTTGGTTTTAGAACCGTATAAATCACTTTCAGTTTTAGACAAGATGGACCTAGAACGACCTTTCGCTTTTTGGGTGAAAGATGTAAAAGCAATTCCGCAAGAACAGCGAGACTTGCTGCAATCGGCAACGAAGGTTTGGGAAGAAGGAAAGCATGCCATTTATGAGATGTATCCGAATGTGCTTCTGGAACGATTGAAGCAAAAGCACGAGCAGGTTCAAGCTGAAATTGAAGGTCTCGATTTACAAGAACAAGCGGATGGTTATTTATTAAATAAAACAGCGGGTTCCTATTTTATTGAAGAGGGCAGTGAGCTGGATTTTAAAATGAAAACCGGTCGGGACTTTTACCGGAAAGTTGATCTAAATGAAAAACTCCCAGGTCAGTACATCGTCTCTTTTTGGGTGAAATTGAATGAAGACTTGGCGCCACGAACAGAGGTCTTGATTCATGAAACGGTAAATGGGAAACCAGTCTCCTTCAAGGGGCATGCGATTGGCAAATCGGTGAAAGTGATTGAAGGCGCTTGGGGATTGGTGGAAATGCCCATCGAGATAAAGGAAGCCGATAGTGCTTTTGAGTTGACCATCTACATGAATCAATTCTTAAAACCGAGCATTCGCATGCGAGGATTATTGATTCGCCCTGCAACAGTGGATGTATACAGACAGGGTGATGGCGAGCTAATGAAAAATCTGCGCTACTATTAGCCTTAAATTCTCGTTTATCTCTGAGTGCAAAGGCTAGATTAGTTGCCACTTCTCGATTAAGGTTCTAGTTTTGCAACCAATTGCTTACAAGCAGTGTTTAATAAATAAAAGTCATGACTGAGCAGCCTAAACGCATCGTTAGTATTTATACAGAAGCTACCCCGAATCCAGGGAATATGAAGTTTGTGGTAAATAAGATGTTGTACAGCCGTAAGAACATCGAATTCAAGACCGCTGAAAGTGTACAGGGCCGTTCGCCATTTGCCGACGCCTTGTTTGAGTTTCCCTTTGTAAAGAGCTTGTTTATTAGCAACAACTACGTAACCGTTGCAAAGAACGATGATGCGGAGTGGTTTGAGTTGATCCCAGAAGTGAAGGAGTTTATCCGTGCTTACTTGGTGGACATGAAGCCAGTGATGAACGAAGAAGCTTTGGCGACTGTCGTGGTAGAAGATGCTGGAACCAATGAAGCATCGGCCGACGATGATGAGATTGTGGTACGGATCAAAGAAATTCTGACAAAGTATGTTCAGCCTGCAGTAGAAATGGATGGGGGAAGTATCGTTTTTCGTTCTTTCAATCAAGGAGTGGTTACAGTGGGAATGCAGGGAGCTTGTAGCGGTTGTCCATCTTCAACGATCACTTTGAAAGCTGGGATAGAAAACATGATGCGTAGAAGTATTCCTGAGGTAAAGGAAGTGGTTGCTGAGGCAATCTAGAACTGCAAAACCCTCAGTAATTTTAAGCAAAGTATTATTCTTATTTCTTTCGCTCCGTCGTGTAGCGGATCAATTGCTCTAGACCCGTTCGGGCGTCAGAGGCAGGAAATTGATGTAGTAAATCGAAGGCTTCTTTCTGATAACGGAACATGGCTTCCCTTGCGTAATCCAAGCCGCCGCTTTCTTTCACAAAGGCGATCACTTCACGAACCTTCTTCGGCTCGTCATTTTTATTCTTCACCAAATTGATGATTCTCCTTTTATCAGCTTTGCTGGCATTTTGTAGGGCATAAATCAAAGGCAAAGTCATCTTCTTCTCCTTGATGTCGTTCCCAGTCGGCTTCCCAATGTCGCCATCTCCAAAGTCGAACAAATCATCCCGAATTTGAAAGGCGATACCTACTTTTTCTCCAAATAACTTTATGGTATCAATTCCTTCCTTATCGTCAGGAGCCGAAGAAGCATAACCAATGCCGCAAGCAGCAGTAATCAAAGAGGCCGTCTTTTGTCGAATGATGTCGTAGTACGTGGCTTCCGTAATGTCGAGCTTTCTCGACTTTTCCATTTGCAAGAGCTCACCCTCACTCATGTCACGGACTGCATTCGAGATAATGTGCAGTAAATTGTAATCGTGGTGCTCCAAAGACAGCAGAAAGCCTTTCGCAAAGAGGTAATCGCCCACCAAAACCGCAATTTTGTTCTTCCAAAGGGCGTTGACCGAGAACATTCCTCGGCGCTGTGAAGAATCATCCACTACATCATCATGAACTAGCGTTGCAGTGTGAAGTAGTTCGATGTGCGCGGCACCGCGATAAGTAGCGTCCTTTACGCCCTCAGCAAGCTTGGCGCAGAAGAATACGAACATAGGCCGCATTTGCTTGCCTTTGTGCTGCACGATGTAATACATGACCTTATCTAACAAAGGTGCATTGCTCTTCATCGATTCACGAAATCGTTGCTCGAAAAGCTTTAACTCTTCATCAATCGGCTTTCGAATATCTCGCAGATTCAAACTCATGTTAGGGAGCTGCTCGCTCACTTTTATTCCCGATCCTATTTTTAATAACGCCGCCAAAGTTACATATAAAACCGTCTACAATATCTTTTGTTCATTAGTTATTGAAAGAACTGAAAAAAGATTCGAAGACTGCGCTTGTTAAGCAGTTTGGTGTCTTTTTTGATAAAAGTATAAACTGAATTATCTTACAGTATCTACAATGCTATAAAGCGCTCACTATGAAATGGCTCGTTCGAATAATCGCAACTTTGTTTGTACTCTTCCTGATTTTGGGTTTAGTCGTACAGTTTTTGTTTCCAAAGGATGCAACAGTCACTCGAACCATGACCATGGATGCACCACCGAGTATTGTCTTTGATCAGGTAAATACCTTGACAAATTGGGAAAGCTGGTCTTCTTGGAAGAAAATGGATCCCACAGCCGTTTACAGTTATTCCGATGGAGGCGCGAGAGGAAAAGGGGCATGGTTTACTTGGGACGGCCCAGAATCTGGAAAAGGAAAATTAAGCATAAAAGAAAGTAATCCGAATAGCAGCATAAAGACTTTGCTCGATTTCGGGGCAATGGGAACGGGTCACGGGACTTGGAAGTTTGAGGCGGATGGAGCCGACAAAACAAAAGTAACTTGGTCATTCTATACAGAAGCCAATGGCTTTTCTAGTAAAATGATGTTGCCCTTGATGGACAGTATGCTAGGGCCATCCTTGCAAGAGGGACTTACCGCAATGAAAGAGATAGCTGCGAAGAATTATAAGGAAGCTGCAGCAAAAGCAGCACAGCGCAAAGCCCTGCAAAATGTTCAGCTGCGATCAGATGCTGAACGTGTTCGAGATGCTTTTGGACCAGAAAAGTAGCTTATCTGATGTCCTCGCAAGGACAAGGTCGATTTCTACAGAGCTTTTACTTTTAGCTGTCAAATAAATAGCTGTTCTTTGAGCTCTTGAATAAGCAAAGTACATGTTTGTTGCTCTTTGCACGCAATCCTGAAGAGGAAGCGTTGCAGAAAACTTATTGTACCCAAGAGAAACAAAATCGTCAAATTGCTAAGGCGCTTTTTGAAGGAAGTAAGAAGCTCGTAAGAAAGTCAGGTTTACCGTACCGTGTCATTACCGAAAAGGCGCAAAGGGGAAACAGTTTTGCGGAACGCTTCACGAATGCGCTAGAAGATGTTTTCTCCGAAGGCTACGATTCGGTCATCAGTATTGGAGGCGATTGCCCCTTTATTCAAGCAAAGGAAATAGAAAATGCCGCCGCTGCTTTAGCTCAAGGTAAGTCTTGTTTAGGTCCTGCAAAGGATGGAGGTATTTACCTCTTGGCCATCAGTCGAAAACAGTACTACTCAGAAGACTTTCTGCAATTTTCTTGGGAAACCAGTCTGCTCTTCGAGGAAATGAAGGCTTACTTAGCAGATGATCTTGCTAGTTTGGAGCTTCTTCGACCCCTAGCAGATATCGATGCTTCTTTCGATTTGCTATCACTGCTTTATTCTTGTGAAAATGCTTTCTTGCAATTTGCGAGAAGCCTGTTGTTAGTCTTTATTCCTTTTGTTTATGCCCCAAGCCTCAGTCCAAGACTGTGCTTCGCGAAAGTTCAACTTCGCGGACCTCCTGAAAAGTAGTGCACGCATCATTACTTTTTACTTCTTTAAGATTATTCAATGTTTTTACAAAAACTGAACTGCTTGCTTGCCAGTTTGTGTCTTTGCTTTTATGTGCATGGGCAAACCATCGCTGTTTCGGGAGTCGTTCTTGATCAAGAGACCCAAGAGTCCTTGCCGGGAGTTAGTATTAGTTTGCTAGGAAGCACAAACGGAACGCTGACGAATATTTCTGGGGCCTTCGAAATGCTTTTGTCGAAAAATGATAGCTTGCGTTTTTCGTACGTAGGTTATGAAGACCAAGTATATGTTTACGCTGGTGAGCCTTCCCTGAAAATATTTCTGAAAGCGGGTTTGGAGCTGGAAGAAGTAGTGGTGACTGCTTTGGGATTAAAGCGAGAAACAAAAGCCCTCGGCTATGCCATTGAAAGTTTGGACTCGAAAGAAATTGATCAGGTAAAAGCGGTGAATTTCTTAGACAATCTCGGGGCTAAGTTTTCTGGAGTTCAAGTGAATCAAGGAGCGACTGGAGTTGGCTCTTCTTCTCAAATTATTATTCGCGGAGCTTCTTCTTTTACCAATAACAATCCGCTATTTGTGGTCGATGGAGTGGTACTGGATAATAGCACCAATTTTAATGTCACCAATGAAGCTGCTGCTGGATTTCAAGAGGTCGATTTCGGAAACGGAGCCATGGATGTAAATCCCGACGATGTGGCTTCGGTGTCAGTGCTAAAAGGGCCAGCCGCGGCGGCTTTGTATGGAACACGAGCTTCGAACGGTGTCGTAATTATTGAAACAAAAAGTGCCACTACAAAAGATGCCGTAGAGGTGCAGATTAATTCTTCTCTTTTTATAGATCGAGCATTTAGGTTGCCGCAATTTCAAAATAAATACGGACAGGGAAACAGTGGCGAGTTTGAGTATGTGGATGGTCTAGGAGGAGGAATAAATGATAACATCACCTACAGTTATGGTCCTGAACTCGATGCGGGAATTAATATTCCGCAATTTGATAGCCCGGTTACTTTAGTAGATGGCTCCGATGTTAGAGGCGGTGATACGCAAGTACATGGAGGAGCAACTATTGAGGCAAGTCCCTTTATTTCCCGCCCCAATAATGTCCGTGACTTCTATGAAACTGGTGTTACTGCTAGTGATAATATTGCCCTGGCTGGAGGTTTTGAAAAAGGAAATTATCGACTTTCTTTTACGCGATTGAACAGTGAATCCATTATTCCTGGCGTAGATTTTAACCGTAAAAATGTACACGCAAAACTAAATTTTAAATTAAATGAGAAATGGAGTGTAAGTTCTTCGATTAATTATGTGAACTCTTCCAGTGCGAACCGACCGGGAAGTGCTTACGGTTCTGAAAATGTAAATTATGCCTTAGTGGCATGGCTGGGTCGTCAAACGAACGTGGCTGCTATGGAAGATTATTGGCAGCCTGGTTTAGAGCAAGTGCAGCAATTTTCTTACAACTATACCTTTTTTGACAATCCTTATTTTACGCTTTTTGAGAATCGAAATTCATTTGGGAAAGATCGTTTGTACGGAATGCTTGCCGCCGATTATCAATGGTCGGATAAGGTGTCTGTGAAGATTCGGTCGGGTATGGATTACTTTAATGAGCAGCGAAATTTTAGACGTGCCTACAGCAGTAATCGATTTAGAAACGGAGCATATGCGGAACATGATTTATTTTTTAGAGAAATAAATGCGGATGTTCTTTTGAATTACAGAGACAGGAAAGGACACGTTACTTGGGATTTAAGTCTAGGGGGAAATCGAATGCATCAAGCTGCGAATAATCAACAATTTCAAACTTTGTCTTTAGCGCAACCGGGTGTATATAATTTCTCGAATGCAGCTGTTCCTTTGGAAGCGTTCTCATTTATTAGTAATAAAAAAATAAACAGCCTTTATGCATTATTGAAGTTGTCCTACAAGGATTTTATGTATGTCGATGTGACAGCAAGAAACGATTGGTCAAGTGCATTGGCTAGTGCTTCTGGTGCTGGAAATGTTTCCTTCTTTTACCCTTCCGTTTCTAGTAGCTTTTTGTTGAATAAATTAATCGATTTGCCGCGGGTGTTTTCCTTTGCGAAATTGCGTACGAGTTGGGCGCAGGTTGGAAATGATACGGCTCCTTATCAGACTTCCAATGTCTTTGAGTCGCAAACACCATTTGGTGGCTTGCCAACCTTTAGTAATCAAAATTTTATTGCCAACGAAAATTTAAAACCAGAGTTAAGTTCAGCTATTGAGCTAGGCGCTGATTTGCGTTTTGCCGAGGATCGCTTGCGCTTCGATTTTACCTATTACAACAGCTTAACTGAAAATCAAATTCTCTCTCTGCCAATAGCACAAAGCACAGGTTACGAGCAGCAGGTAATAAATGGAGGAGCGGTGCGCTCGAAAGGTGTAGAAATCTTAATGGATTTTTTGCCTGTGCGTAAAAAGAATTTTAAATGGAATAGTCGATTTAATTTATCTCACAATAAGACTCGGGTAGAAACATTGCCAGAAGGTGCTGAACAAATAACTTTAGGATATAACCGAGTGTATGATAATGTTAATCAAACAGCTTGGTTTCTAGTTTCGGAGGGCTCGGAAGTGGGGGATATTTGGGGTACAGGCTATCTCAAAAATGAAGCAGGTGATTTTATTATTGGAGACGACGGAAAATTTATTGTAGACAATAGTTTGAAATTGCTAGGGAATGCTAATCCCGATTTTATTTTGGGTTGGAACAACAGCTTTCAATTTAAAGCTTGGACCCTTGCCTTCGGTTTCGATTGGCGGCAAGGAGGAGAAATTGTATCAAGAACGCAAGCCCTGGCGGGAGTCGCGGGACAGTTAATAGAAACGGAAAATCGACCCGAAGAGGGAATTGTTGCGGAGGGCGTGGTAAATGTCGGAACGATCGAAGCACCTATTTATGAAGCCAATGCACAAGCCATTTCTGCGGAGACTTATTATCGTCAATTCTATGATCGTAACCATGAGGAAAACAATACTTTGAATGCCTCTTATTTGAAGCTGCGTGAATTTAGATTGAGCTATCAAATCCCGACAAATACTCGATGGTTTTCCTGGACTAAATCTGCCAGTGTCTCATTCGTGGCAAGAAATGTTTGGGCATATTCAGCCATTAAGCATTTTGATCCCGAACAATTAGCGGTACAAGGAACTGGTTTCGTGCGTGGAGTGGAAGATATGTCTTATGCGACCACTCGTAGTTTGGGCCTGAGTTTTTCACTCCAGTTTTAGAAGTTTTTATTAATAAATGAAGCCTGAAAATGAATAAATTGAAAATAAATACTTCCTTGATTTTTCTGTTAGTATTTGTGGTGTTTTTGGCATCATCATGCGCTGATGATTTTGAAGAAATAAATGTGAATCCTGCTGCGCCTATTGAAGTAGAACCTTCACTGCTTTTAAGACAAGTGATTTGGAGCTCTGTGGAGGAAATGTCTTACGAAGGATATGTTGCTGGTAATTTGTTGGGGCAATATTTCACGGCCATCGATTTTAATCTATTTGATCGACACAGTTTGACGGAGCCTCAATTTGGCGGAAATCCTTGGCCAGTCTTGTACAGCAATTTGCGAGACAATCAATTGATTTTAGATCAGGCTGCAAGTGATCCAAACTACGCGGTATACGAAGGACCAGCACGAATTCTAAAGGCATATCTAGCGGCACAGTTAACCGACATTTATGGAGATGTTCCATACAGTGAAGCTTTGAACGGAAAAGCAGGAATCATTTATCCCGTTTATGATGCACAAGAGCAGATTTATCTAGGAGAGAACGGAATATTGGATCATTTGAGAAAGGCAATTATTAGTATCGATAATTATGAAGGAGTACGAAGCTTGGAGGGTGATATTTTGTATAATGGCGATTTGATGGCCTGGAAGCGTTTAGCAAATTCCCTCTTAATAAAATACTTGGTACGAATATCGGACCGTGAAGATGTAGGAGAAGAGCTGCAAGCCATTTATGAGGAGGGATTTTTTATTGTAGAAGCATTTCAAAATGCTGCTTTCGATTTTTCTGCTTCACAGCCGAATAATTTCCGAATGGCAAATTTAAGAACAGGAGATTTTAATCTGTTTATCATGTCAGAAACAGCAGAAGAGATCTTTTTAGAAAAAGATGATCCGCGAGTAGCAGTTTTTTATAGAGAAGCTGAGAGTGTAGCAGTGAATTATAGTGGGCTGCTAAATGGCCCTGATGCCAGTCAGTTGTCTATCAGTGTTTCAGATTATTCCTTAGGCGGTCGAATTTTTCGGGAAGAGACAGATCGCCTAGATGGTGCAATCGCAAGCAGTTGGGAAACTTCTTTTTTTATTGCAGAAGCAGCTGAGCGGGGTTTAATAAATGCCAATGCAATAGAATGGTATGAAAACGGAATCCACGCTTCCTTTGATTATTGGGGAGTAGAAATGCCAGTAGATTATCTGAGCCGGTCATCGGTAGTTTTAGAAGACGATGCCTTAGAAAAAATAGCGACGCAAAAGTGGATGTCAAATTGTATCAATGGTTATGAGTCATGGATAGAATATCGCAGAACGGGTTTTCCTAAATTGAAGACAATTGCTGCCAGTTTAAACGGCGATTTAATTCCTGTGCGAATGCCTTACCCAACCGATGAAGCAGCTCTAAATGCAGAAGCCTATAATGTAGCAGCTGAATCCACCGGAGGAAATAGTATCAATCACCCAGTTTGGTGGGATGTTAATTAGGATGCGAAACTAGATAGGTGGATTTCTTAAAAGACTATACAAGTTGGCAATGGCTGCTGGTGATTTTTTCCAGCTTGCTGATGCTCGTTTTGGCTCCTAGGGCTAGAACGGCCAGTGATTTTTTTAAAGGCAGCCGTAAGGACAAACAGCCCAATTATTTATTACTTACTAGTAGTCTTGTTATTTCTTGGCTATTTGCGAAGTCAATTACCGTTGCAGCAAATTTAGGATTGGCTTTTGGGATTGTAGGAGGACTTGCTTATGCTGCTTATTATTTGTCGTTCTTAGTGGCAGGAATAATTATCTACCAACTACGTAGTAAAGGAGGGTTTAAAAGTATTCATCAGTTTCTGGAATCGAAGTACGGAAAAGGAGCATTGGTAATATTCTCCCTTTTAATCGCTTTCCGTTTGTTTAATGAGGTTTGGTCAAACACGATGGTCATTGGTTCCTACTTCGGCGAGATGGGAAGTTTCTCGTATTATCTTTCAATTTTAGTATTCACAGTGCTCACCTTGGCCTATGCTCTTAAAGGAGGAATGAGTAGTTCTATTTTGACCGACCTTATTCAAATGTGCTTTTTTGCGGTGGTCTTGGCTGTTTTATTGTCGGTTATCATCCCAGATACACCCGGAGGAGTTTCGACCTATATTTCATCGGGTAATTGGTCTTGGGCAATGGGTGGGAATTTATTGTTGGTCGCACTCTTGCAATCATTGAGTTATCCTTTTCATGATCCTGTTATGACCGACCGTGGATTTATCGCTGATGAAAAAACGACCTTGAAGAGTTTTGTGACTGCTTTCTTTATTGGAGCAGCTTGTATTACCCTCTTTAGTTTTATCGGAATTTACGGACAATTGAAAGGCGTTGAAGGACAGGCAGCCGTTGGTGTGGCGAAAATGTTGGGAGTTCCTATTATGTTGCTGGTGAATTTTATCATGATTACTTCGGCAGCTTCAACCTTGGATTCTACATTTAGCTCTTTTTCGAAACTGGTACACTTCGATATATTGAAAGGCAAATTTGCCAGTGTTTCAACGGGTAGATGGGCAATGATGTTTATTACCATATTAGGAACCTTGCCGGTATTTATGAATCCTGAAATAATTTCAGCAACAACGGTTAGTGGAACCATGGTAATTGGACTTGCGCCGATCTTTTTACTTTGGTTTTTGGATGCTCCCCCTTTGTCTTTTTACCTTTCAATTGGAATAGGATTGATTTGTGGATTGGTTTTGGCTTTTGGAGTATTTCCTGCAGACTGGCATTTTACGAGTGGCAAATATGCAGACTTATTGAGCATAAATGTTATCGGCAGTCTGTTGTGTTTTTCAGGCTTCCTGCTACCGTATTTATTGCTTAAAATTAAACCCAAAGAAGATGTCTGATTCTAAAGTGAAAGAGCTCGGTATGTTAAGCGATAAGTTGCTGGTCTTTGGCGGCGTTTATTCGAACTTGCAGGCATTGGAAGCTGTCTTTGCTGAAGTGCAAAGGAGAGGACTGTCGAAGGAGCAAGTGATCTGTACAGGTGATTTGGTAGCCTATTGTGCCGAGCCAGAAGCCTGTGTGCAGTTCGTAAGGGAATGGGGGATTCATGTAATTGCTGGAAATGTAGAGTTAAATATTCGAGACGAAGCCGATGATTGCGGTTGTAATTTCAATGAAGGCTCTCGCTGTGATCTACTTTCGCAGCAATGGTTTCCTTTTGTGCAGGAAAATCTTTCAAAAAGTTCTCGTGCATATATTAAAACGCTCCCTGAATTTTTGCGCTTTCAAATGGGAAGTAAGAGTGCCTTTGTTTTACACGGATCGTATCACAACACTTCTGAATTTATTTTCGAATCTAGCGATTATGCAATAAAGGAGAAAAACTTCAAGGACAGTCATTCAGATCTAATTATTGCCGGTCATTGCGGACTGCCATTTATTACCAAAGAAAAATCCAAAATATGGTTCAACCCAGGAGTGATAGGAATGCCCGCCAATGATGGAACGCCCCGAGTTTGGTATGGAACCTTGAAGGCGCTAAAGAATGGGGAAATTGAAACGCAAATTCAACCATTAAGCTATGAAAATAGGGAGGCTGCTGCAGCTATGCGAAAAAATAATTTGCCGCAATCTTATGCTGAAACCCTAGAAACGGGTATATGGGATAATTGTGAAATTTTGCCGAAAGAAGAAACTTCTCAGCAAGGAAAAGCACTTTCGTTTTAGAAGATTGTATGATGAAAAATAGACAGGAGTTTTTCGCCCTTATGCCATCGTATTTAGAGAAATCGTAACAGCGAAATCTGCTTCGTTTTTATTGTAGAAGAACTTGCGTAAAACATCTGCTTCAGAAAACTCGAAGAAGTAAGAAGTATGCTCTTCCGACTTAGGATTCTTCAAATTTTTCCATTTTACGGTATAGGAATTTTTACTAGCGCTCATGGCGCTACTTTGTACATACTCACGCATTTTGTTTAAGACATCTACAGAGCTGTTTCCGTAAGTTTGGTGCAGCAAGAAGATTTCATTATTGCGCGCATTTTTTGTGTACAAGTCCAGCTGGATGCTGTTTTGCTCATTGTCAATGTCTACGTGATAATCGAAATGCACAGTATTCTCGTTGTCTTTGAAAACAATGCTTATGATTTCACTTTCTAATCGAAAACGTTCTTCTTTTGTCGTTCTGTTCATACTATTTGATTTTACTACACTTGCGCAATCATAATGCCTAATTGATTTTCGCAGTTTTCACTTTGAACCATAGAGTTCATCCTTTTCGACGACATTTATTAGCATTTCGTCTCTTAAATCTTCACTAATGGCTTTATAGGGCGCGGTGACGACTTTTTCTCCTTCTTGGAGTCCTGCTAGTATCTGAATGTATCTATCGTCTTGAATGCCAGCCGAAACAGGAACTTTTCGGGCCATTCCTCCTTCGGCAGTAAAGACAACTTCTTCTCGCTCGTCGCCGTTTTTCTCTGTTTGCAAGGAATCAGGAATGGCTCTCGTGGTAACACTGGTGGTTGGAACGCTTAATACATCTTCCAAAACCTCCGTGACTATATCGGCGGAGGCAGACATGCCGGGGCGGAAAGGGAATTTGCCCGACTTCTCCAAGAGATCTGTATAAGAACTGGCTTCCAAACGAATGCGCACCGTATAGTTGGTTACTTGGTCGTTTGAGACCGCCATTACGGATTGACTAGCATTGGAAATACTACTCACTTTGCCTGCAAATTGCCGATCTAGATAAGCATCAATCTCAATAATCGCAGAGTCGCCTACATTGACTTTTAGCACATCATTCTCACTCACATCTACCCTAAGTTCCATGCTATTGTACTGAGCGATGCGCATGATTTCTGTTCCTTGAAACTGGCTGGTTCCTACTACACGTTCTCCTTTTTCTACCGAAAGGGAGGAGACAATTCCAGTCATAGGGCTGCTCATGTTTGTTCTAGCTAAGGTTTTCTTGGCTTCTCGGGCAGTAGCTTCTGCACTTTTTATGTTGTAGTTCGCGCCTTCTAGACTTTGTCGGCTTGCTTCTAAGTCGGCTTTCAAGCTAAATAGAGCGGTTTCGGCGTCTTGCTTTTGCGCTAGGGAAACAATCCCATCAGCTTCCAATTGAATAGCTCGGTTTAATTCCCGTTGTGCCTTTTCAATTTGTGCGTTCAATTGAGTTATCCTCGCCGCAGTATTGGCAGCATTTGCCTTAGCAGTATTTACCGCTGCTTCCGCTCTTTCTACACTCGATTGAATCAACTCCGGTTCAATCTTGAGAAGACTTTGTCCAGCTTTAATGGAATCTCCTTCCGCTACATTCAGGGCAATTATTTCTCCCGAAACATCGGGGGAAATGATCACTTCTACTTCGGGATAAATTTTTCCGTTAGCGCTCACAGTTTGAACCATTGTTCGAATCTCTGCAAGCTCCACGACAACTTTCTTTTCAGGTTTCGCGCCTACCCATCCTTTGTTTTTGGCGTAGACTAAGCCGCCAACAAGCCCAAAAATGACTAGAAGTACAAGAATAAGTAGGCCAATATTTTTCACCTATATAGATTTAAAGTTTCAATTCTTTACCTTGGTAAAAGTCCAAAATCTTCATCAAGAAAAGGTAATTGTAGCGCGCAGAGTTGAGGTTCAGCTGCGCAATTGCTAAGTTATTTCTCGCGGTTGAAAACTCCAAGGCGTTCGCTACTCCCAACTCATATCTTTTCTCTGTGTTGTTAAAGGCTAGCTCCAAGGATTCAATGGTTTTTAAATTGGCTTCATAGATTTTTGCTGCAGAACGTGCATCTTGATAAGCTTGTTGAATGGTTTGATACAGCTGATTTTTTGCTAAGTCGCTTTGAAGTTTAGCGCTTTCTTGTCCAAGTCTTGCCCTTTTCATGCCATTCTTGACTTGATTTTTATTAAAAATAGGTACAGATAAAGTCAAGCCTGCATTGTAGCTAAAGTTGTTTGAAAGCTGATCAAAGAAAGGCTGCATAGTGGTTTCCGTGATGTTTATTTCTGTTGTGTAAACAGGTTGTGTAAAGTCGGTTCCTACATATCCAATGGGGACTTCGCCAAATCCACCCAACTCAAAAGCACTAGGAATTTCAACGCCGGCATAATTACTACCTAATCCCGCAAAAAACGAAAGTGTAGGATAACGGAAGGTTTTGCTGATCTCTAAATTTTTGTCCGCGATTTGCTCGCCAAGAGCCGCCGCTTTTATTTGTGGTAAGACCGTCAGCGCTTTGTTGTAAATTTCCTCAACAGACATGCTTTCGATCAATGCGCTCGAAGGTACTTCGATGCTGGGATCTGCCACATCTAAACTTTCATAGTAATCAAGTACTTGAGCCAAGTTAAGTCGCGACATTTCTAAGGCATTCTCTGCTTGTACAATAGAGACTTCATTGTTGGCTACTTGCGCCTCTAATTCCAAAACATCACCTGCCGGTAAACTTCCTACTTCAATGAGTCGCTCTACCCGTTCTTTTTGATCGAGGGTGATTTTCGACTGTTCCTTTAAAACTTCAATTTGGTCGCGGTTACGCATGATGTTTAAGTATGCGCCCACAATGGTCAAAGTCAAATCGTTCTTAGCCACTTCGTATTGCAATTGAGAACTCGACAAAGACAGCTGGTCCCTTTCAATGCTGTGCTTAAGATTGAAGCCTCTAAAAACATCTACGCTTCCTTGTAAGCCGAAATTGTTCGTTCTAATGCGTTGTTCAATGAAATCATTCGTAGTAGGATCATTGCTTCGTCCGAAGTTGTACACATGGCTCGCATTACCATTCAATGAAGGCAAACGGTTGGAGCGACTTTGTTCTAGGTCGATTTCGCTACTAGATATCCCGATTTTATTTTGCTTTAAGCTCAAGTTGTTTTCCGCAGCATATTCGAGGCATTGTTCTAAAGTCCAAGCATCTTGGGCTTGAATGTGGGCGGAATAGAGAAAAATAAAAAACAGAGCAACAGAAAACGGTTTCATATTGGCAAGTTTATTTCTTTTGATTTCACAGGAATTCAAAAGTTAAGGATTAACCCAAAGACGGGAGCAAGTAAGCTCATTGCTAACGCTTTTTTAACGCTTCGTTGCTTTGGTAGACATTTAATGCAAAGAAACGAATAGCAGAGAACTCTTGCTAATTGTTCTTTCAACAAGCAGTAGACCGTTGCAATTCCCTAATTTCGCATTTTTGAACAGGATTAGCATTTTTTAACGCCATGAAAGAACTAAAAGATCAGGCTAAGTGGGATGAGCATTTCATGAAACAAGCCTTAATGCAAGCTCAAATTGCTGAAGAAGACGGTGAAGTGCCTGTTGGAGCAGTGATGGTTTGTGAAAACACGATTATTGCCAAAGCCTATAATCAAACAGAGCGCTTGAAGGATGCGACGGCTCATGCTGAAATGATTGCGATTACCTCTGCTGCCAATTATTTGAATAGTAAGTACTTGCAAGACTGCACGCTTTACGTTACACTGGAGCCTTGCTTGATGTGTGGAACGGCTGCGCATTGGTCGCAGGTAGGTCGTGTCGTTTACGGGGCCACTGATTTGAAGAAGGGCTACGAGAACTTTTCGGATCCTGTGCTCCATCCCAAAACTAAAGTACTAGCTGGAGTGTTGGAAGAAGAGTGCGCAGCTATATTGACGCAATTTTTTGCGCGCAAGAGAAAATAAAAAGCCATAGATGGCGAAAGCGGATGCTGAATAAGTTTGTTCCCAAGTTTGGTGAGTCGAATGTGTTGCTTAAAGTTTTGGCGCTGCTAAAACCAGTAATGCTTCCTTTTTTGGTGACTACGGTCTTGGCAATTTCATTGGCAATTCTCACGCCTTTGCGACCGCATCTTATTCAGATCGCGGTGGATGACTACATTTTTGTAGGCGACGGAGCGGGTTTATTGCAAATGATTTATTGGCTTTTTGCCTTGCTAATCACTACTGCTGTTAGTCGTTACTGTTTCATTTACATGTCTGGTTGGTTGGGACAAACGATCATTAAAGATTTACGCGTGAAGGTTTTCGAGCACATGGTGGCTTTGCGCCTGCGCTTTTTTGATCAAACGCCCATTGGAGCAGCTACTACTCGAACCATTAATGATGTAGAAGCCATCAATGATATTTTTGCAGCGGGCATTATTAATATTGTCGCAGATGTTTTGACCATTTTGGTGATTATTGCTTTTATGTTTAGCAAAAGTTGGTCACTGACTGTGGTGTGTTTGATTACTTTCCCCTTCTTCATTTACGCCACACTTTTATTTAAAGAAGGAATAAAAGCCAGTTATCAAAAAGTGCGAACACAAGTTTCTCGACTCAATACTTTTGTGCAAGAACACATTTCTGGAATGAGTGTGATCCAAGCTTTTGGAGCGGAGGAACAAGAGATGCAAAAGTTCAAAGACATTAATGGCTTGCATCGTGATGCGCATATTCAATCAATTTGGTATTACTCTATTTTTTTTCCTGCTATTGAAATTATTCAAGCGGCAGGTTTAGGCTTGTTGGTTTGGTTTGGTTCTACTTTGGTAATAAAAGGAGGAACGTCTCTAGGAGTTTTGATTGCTTTTATCATGTACCTCAGTATGCTATTTCGTCCCCTTAGACAGCTCGCTGATAAATTCAATACCCTGCAAATGGGCTTGGTAGCCGCAGGGCGTGTTTTTGAAGTGCTGGATCGAAAGGAATTTATTAAAGATGAAGGCACAATTGCTAAAAGTGATTTTAAAGGCGATATCGATTTTGAGAATGTTTGGTTTGCTTACAATGAAAAAGACTTTGTAATAAAAGATGTCAGCTTTAAAGTAGAAGCGGGAAAGACCTTGGCGATTGTTGGTGCAACAGGAGCAGGGAAATCTTCGGTAATAAATATATTAAATCGCTTTTATCCAATTCAGAAAGGAAGCATTAAAGTCGACGGGGTAGATATTCGAGAATACAGTTTGCAGTGCCTCCGACGGAATATTGGTTTGGTATTACAGGATGTATTCTTGTTCTCGGGATCAATTATGGAAAATATCACCTTGCGAAATCCAGATATTTCCAAAGAGAAAGTCGAAGAAGCAGCCCGAATGATTGGAGCGGATCAATTTATTAATAAATTACCGGGCAAGTACGATTACGAGGTCATGGAACGTGGCGCCACACTTTCGATGGGTCAACGCCAACTCATTTCGTTTATTCGTACGATGGTGTATGATCCCCGAATTTTAATCTTAGATGAAGCCACTTCTTCCATCGATACGGAAACGGAAGAGCTCGTACAAGAAGCCGTACGACGTTTAATTGTAGGCCGTACTTCTATCGTTATCGCACACCGTCTTTCCACCATTCAAGAGGCGCATCAAATCATGGTCTTAGACAAAGGTGAGCTCATGGAAATGGGTAGCCATGATGATTTGATGGAAGAAAAAGGTTTGTACCGTGCCTTATACGACAAGCAATTTGGCTTGACAGAAAGTGTTGCTTAGGGCTTCTCTGTGATAAATTTTCTTTGCGATAGTATGGACTGAATTAGCCACTTCGTGTAACCTTTTTAGTATAAGTTAGTTACACTTATTTTGAAATAGGTTACATTTGCTTTGTGAGTGTTGATGATCAGGTAGAACTTATTGTTCGTAAACGTAAAGCCGGTGCTATTTTATTTAGTGAAGACTTTAAAGAGCTCAATAATTCTGGTGCTGTTAAAGTAGCATTACATAGATTAGTTAATCGGGGTGGCTTGAGAAGGTTGGCAAGAGGAATATATGTCAAACCTCAATACAATGACCTCGTAGGAGAAGTGCTGCCAAGTACTGAGGAAA
>CALFBW010000450.1 GCA_937951415.1 uncultured Chitinophagales bacterium
TGTAATCTTCTATCTCTTTTACAATTCTCCCGTTAAGGTCGATCAGTTGAATCAGAATGGGGCCGTTCATCTCATTTTCAAGCGAAATCGCTACTTGATCTGTTGCTGGATTAGGAGCTAAATTCATACCAATATTGCCTATTTCTTTTATTCCAGTAACATTTTCTGAAATAGTTCCATCTGCCAAAGTTTTGATGAAATAGAAATCATTGCTACCAGCATTATTGATCCCTCCTAAAACCGCGAATCCACCGTCTTCTGTTGCTTTTCCTGAGAATAATAAGGTGCTGCTTCCTATGTCATTACCATAGAATTTTTCCCAAATGGTTTCAAACTCTTTGTCGGTTTTTAAAATGTAACCTTCCCTAGAATCCGAAGTTCCGTCAGGACTGACATTCCCTATAAAAGCAAAATTACCATCACTCGTTTCTTCTACTACGTAGTTCGCATTGTGACTACCTTCTTTTTCTATCACTCGACTTTGAATGTAAGTGCCGGAAAGATCAAATCTTGCGATGTACATGCGGGCGTTGGTTTGGCTAGTGTCCGAGCGCGAGCCCAATACAACAAAATTGCCGTTGCTTTCTTCCACTAAGTCAAAGCCTCTTGTAAAGTATGCGTCTTCTGCTTTGTGCTCAATTTCCCACAATTTCTCTCCATCTTGACTGAACTTCATTAGGTACATACTGTGATGCGTTAGCTCACCTTCTGGACTCAAGCTAGTAGTAACACCGGTAATCACGTAAGAACCATCGCTAAGTTCAACCGCATTGAAAGCCTTAGAAAAGACACCGTGCGATGAACTCCACTGAATTTCTCCCGCACTGTTCAATTTGCAAACTAAGAATTGATTGTTGGTAGAGGTGCCGACAATGAGGTAACCTTCATCGCTAGTCGGAAGAGCGCTCCAGCCTAGACTTGCTAAAGCCGATAAATAGTATTTCGACCATTCTTCTTCTCCATCATCGTCGATTTTCAAAGCACGCAAAACAGCCTGCCCTTCATCATTAGTGGCTCTCCCTAGTAAAAGATGTCCTCCATCTTGTCCTTCGCAAATCGCAAAACCTTCGTTGGTTCCTTCACCAACACTGTAGGTATTCGACCAAACTTCTTCACCTTCCGCATCAACTTCTACCAGATACATGGCAAATTCGTCTCCGAAACTATTGGTACTACCCAATAATAGGTAATTATCTCCTTTAGGAATCACTGCATATCCTTGCTCACGGTTTTCCTCTCCAGAAACTCCATAAGTCTTTTGAAAGCTCGTTTGTGCTGCCAAACTGAACGAAATCAGGAGCAACAGAATGGTATTTGACAGTAGTGTTTTCATGGCAGTCGTCTTTTATAGCTAATGCTTTGACTGTTCAAATACCTTACCATTTAATCAGGAAAAAATAAATATGTCCGAAACTGGCAAGTTTTTTCATTCTTATCTTTGATTCCATGAATAAAATCACGGAACAAGAGTCGCTTTACAAGGACTTGGAGAAGAAATCTACAAAGGAGATTTTGGACGATATCAACCGAGAAGATCAGAAAGTAGCTTTGGCTGTTCATGGGATTTTACCAGCAGTCGCTGCATTCGTTGATGACTTGTCAGATAAGATGTTGGCAGGGGGGCGATTGTTCTACATCGGTTCCGGAACCAGCGGCCGTTTGGGAGTAGTTGATGCCTCAGAATGTCCTCCAACTTTTGGAGTAAGCCACGAGCTCGTAGTCGGTATCATAGCAGGTGGAGATGCCGCCATTCGCAAAGCCCAGGAGTTTGCAGAAGATGATCGTGAACAGGCTTGGAGGGACCTTTTGGTTTATGCTATAAATGAGAACGATACAGTCATTGGAATAGCGGCATCAGGAAGCACACCCTATGTTATGGGGGGCTTAAGACAGGCGATGAAAAAGGGATTGTTGACGGCTTGTATTACCTGTAATCCCGGTTCAGCCATGAGTGAGTTTGCCAAACATCCCTTGGAAGTCGCAGTCGGCCCAGAATACATCACTGGAAGTACCCGAATGAAATCAGGAACAGCCCAAAAGCTGATTTTGAATATGATATCTACTGCGGTCATGATCAAAATGGGTCGTGTGAAAGGAAATCGAATGGTCGATATGCAGTTGAGCAATGATAAATTAGTGGACCGAGGCTCAAAAATGGTCGCGGAAGCCCTTTCCGTCGATTATGGTACCGCCAATAAACTATTGCTGAAACATGGAAGTGTACGAAAAGCCATTGATACAGCGAGTAACCGCGATTCTTAAGACCTACAAGTAAATAACTACCACAATTTCGTGTGAAAATCGAAGGAAAGAATTAGGCATTTGAAGTACAGGCAATTGCTTTAAATGTTAACTTAACGAAGCAGAAGTAAGAAAGACTTCTTCCTTTTTGTTTAGCCTAAAGTTTCTTTTGTGACCATTGAGATACTCATTGTTATTTCTATTATTGTCGCAGCAATTTACTTGTTCACCACTGAGAAGTACACTGTTGATACAACCGCATTAGCGGTAGCAGCAATTCTTATGATTTTTGGTATTGTTACGCCGGAAGAAGGATTGTCAGGCTTTTCTGATGTAAGCACCATCTCTGTTTTCGCACTCCTTTGTTTAAGCCTTGGATTGGAAAGTACAGGAGCAGTAAATCTGATTGGGCGATGGATTCAAGAAAATCTGATAGGAACAGAAGCAGAAACTATCGTGGGGCTATCTTTAATGGTCGGTATTTGTTCTGCTTTCCTCAATAACACCGCCATCGTAGCGATCATGTTGCCTGTGGTGGTAGGACTTTCTCAAACTTCCAACATTTCAGCTTCAAAGTTGCTCATGCCCTTGTCCTTTTCGGCGATGGCTGGAGGAACAATGACAATAATCGGAACTTCCACCAATGTAGTCATCTCCGGGATATACGCTAAACACTATGGAAGTTCTTTCAGCATCTTCGAGTTTAGTATGATCGGCATCACGATCTTTTTGACTTATTTATTTTACATGATTCTCATCGGTCGACACTTACTTCCTGGAAAAGAAGGGGAGTCCGATTTGACCTTAGATTATGAGTTGGGCAAGTACTTAACTCAAATTAAAGTCGGAAAGGGAAGTCCTTTAATAGGAAAACGTTTCGGAGAAAGTGCTTTAGTCAGTCAGTTCGATGTGAGTGTCTTGGGTTTAGTGAGAGACGAAGATGAAGTTTGGCTTCCTAAAACAAACGAGAGCATTCGAGCCAATGATGTTTTATTGATTCGTGCAAATGTTGAAAAACTAATAGCAATAGCCAGTAAGCTAAAAGTGCGTGTGTTTAGAGAAAATGAATTGGATGATCAAGACTTAAGTAGCGAAGATGCGCTCCTTTTTGAAGCCGTCTTAGGTAACAACTCATTCCTTTTGGGGCAAGAAATAAAAGACATTGATTTCCGAGCTTTGTTCGCGGCTGTACCTTTGGGAATTCGGAGACATGGGGAATCGATTACGAAAAAACTGTCGCAAGTCCGATTACAATTTGGCGATTGCATTTTAATGGAAGCTCGCCGAGGTAAACTCGATAAATTCAACACTTCTAGAGATTTTATCGTCTTAGGAAAGGTCAAGAAGATGAATCTTCGTCCGCGAAAAATGAAACGTTCTGCCCTCATAATCATTGGAGTGGTGGCAACAGTTGCGACTGGGATTTTTCCCCTAGAAGTAGCCAGCCTTGCAGGTGTGGTCTTAATGTTTTTGACTGGATGTGTAACGCCCCGTTATGTCTATCGCAAAATGGAATGGCGAATTATTTTCTTACTCGCAGGGCTCATACCGTTGGGAATTGCAGTGGAGAAAGTCGGCTTAAGTGATTTGGCTGCTACGGGTATACTAGATCTTATTGGTGCAAATCCTTTTTTCTTGATTGCTGCATTGTTTATGATGACAGTTGGTCTCACAAGTTTTATGTCAAATAGTGCCACAGCTATTTTGCTTTCTCCTTTGGCAATAAATTTGGCGGAACAGATGGACAAAGACCCCAAGGCATTTTTAATTACAGTAATGTTTGCAGCAAGTACCAGTTTTTTGACGCCAATTGGCTATCAGACAAATACATTAATCTATGGTCCAGGAAAGTACTCTTTTACAGATTATTTTAAAGTAGGAGGGATATTAACTTTGCTGGTATGTATGGTCTCTACGGTTTTGATTTGGTTGGTTTATTTATAATAAAGACCAAGAGATGGCTTCTTTAATAGGGTTTGGATTACTGGGTGGGTTTGAAGAATATTTTGGACAAGCCTAAGTATATTGTGGTATTAAAATAGGACGATGAAAAAGATTAGTTTATTCCTTTTATGGTGTTTCATTGGTAATTCTGTAGTTTTTGCACAAAATGAGCAAGGAAAAATTGCTTTTGAGAAATTCACCTTAGAAAACGGATTGAAGGTGATCCTCCATGAAGATCACTCTACACCTTTGGTTGCAGTTTCAGTAATGTACCATGTGGGTTCTAAAAACGAAGATCCAGACAGAACTGGTTTTGCGCATTTTTTCGAACATTTACTATTTGAAGGATCGGAGAATATTGCTAGAGGAGAGTATTCGAAGTATGTAGAAAATGCAGGTGGTGCTTTAAATGCGAATACAACAAATGATAGAACCTTTTATTACGATTTATTGCCTTCTAATCAACTCGAATTGGGATTGTGGTTAGAATCTGAAAGAATGCTGCATGCAAAAGTCGAAGATGAAGGAATTGAAACGCAACGCGAAGTGGTGAAAGAGGAGCGAAGACAAAGAATTGACAATCGGCCTTATGGGAGCATAGTCGAAGAAACCATGAAACGCATGTACAAAGTGCATCCTTACAAATGGCCAGTAATTGGTTCAATGGAACACTTAGATTCAGCTGTTGAAATGGATTACAAAAACTTCTATGAAACTTTTTATGTGCCGAATAATGCCATTCTTTCTATTGCGGGAGATTTAGATGTAAAACAATGCAAGGACTTAGTGGAGCGTTATTTTGGCGATATTCCTAAAGGAACAAAAGCGATTCCACGACCGAATATTGACGAACCTGCTTTGACTGTCGAGATTCGAGATACGGTATACGATAACGTTCAATTACCGGCGGTGATTCAAACATATAGGATTCCTGCACAAGGCACTGATGATTTTTATGCCGTTAGTATGCTGGCAACTCTATTAGCAGATGGACAAAGTAGTCGCTTGCAAAAGTCTTTAGTCAACGAAAAGCAATTGGCGCTTTTTACTGGTGCTTTCCCATTTGCCTTAGAGGACCCAGGAGTATCATTGGCATTTATTGTTTGTAATTCTGGAGTTTCACCAGCAGATGCTGAAGCAGCTATGGATGAAGAGTATGCTAAAGTCAAAGAGGAATTAATTTCTGAAAAAGAATATCAAAAACTGAGAAATAAAGTAGAGAACGATTTTGTAACTAGCAATGGAACGGTGGCAGGAATTGCTGAGAGTTTGGCCAACTACGAAATGTATTTCGGGGATGCTAATTTAATAAATACCGAAATAGAGAAATACATGGCAGTTAGTCGTGAAGATATTCAACGGGTCGCTAAAGAATATTTTGATGTGAATAAAAGGGTGGTCCTTTATTATTTACCAAAGCAGTAAGGCTTATTTTTTATTCGAACCCAAAACATTTAATTACCAATGAGATTTTTTAGCCAAGTCAAAATATATTTTGTTTTTCTTCTAGTTACTTTATTCATCTTTTCTGCAGGTTTAGTCGGGCAAGATCTTGATCGATCAAAAGCTCCGGAAGCTGGTCCTGCTCCTCAAATTAAAATCGGATCATACGAATCTTTTGAGTTAGAGAATGGACTGAAATGCTTCGTGGTGGAAAATCGAAAATTGCCCAGAGTTTCTTTTCGATTAAGTATTGATTCAGACCCATATCTTGAAGGAGATAAAATGGGTTTGTCTGGAATGATGGGGCAATTGCTACGAATGGGAACCGAAAGTAAATCTAAAGAGGAAATTGATGAAGCCGTTGATTTTATTGGAGCCCGTTTGTCGACTAGTTCCGCTGGGGTCTCAGCTTCCTGTTTAACTCGACATACAGAAGCTTTACTGGAAGTGATGTCCGACGTTTTATTACATCCGAGTTTTCCTGAAGAAGAACTAGAAAAAATAAAAACGCAAGAACTTTCGGGTTTAGAGTCAAACTTGGATGATGCGGGAGCCATTGCTAGAGTGGTCGGAAGAGCATTAAGATACGGGAAAGATCACCCCTACGGTGAAGTGCTTACAGAGGCAAGCTTAATAGCAGTGACTAGAGAAGATTGCAGAGAATTGTTCGAAAAGGAATTTATTCCGAACCAAGCTTATCTAGTTATTGTAGGAGATATGGATGTTTCTACGGCAAAAAAATACACGGAAAAGTATTTTTCTGCATGGAAAAGTGGAGAGCTGGAAGCGCGTAATTTTGATTTTCCAGAAGTGCCTTCTACAACACAGCTAAATGTGGTGAATAAAGAGGAGGCTGCTCAGTCGGTAGTGACCATTTCTTTCCCGATCGACTTGAAGCCAGGTACCGAAGATGTTTTACCGACTTCGGTACTGAATGATATTTTGGGAGGCGGTGGTTTTTCATCTCGTTTATTTCAAAATCTGAGGGAAGATAAAGCTTATACTTACGGGGCCTATTCGGCTTTGCGCTCAGATCGGCAAGTAGGATATTTTGCAGCTCAAGCTTCCGTGAGAAATGAAGTGACTGATAGTTCAATTGTTGAATTTCTATATGAAATAAATAGATTGGTAAAGGAACCTGTCGAACAAGAAGAATTGCAACTCATGCTCAATATTATGAGTGGAGATTTTGCAAGAGCACTGGAGCGACCTGAAACTGTGGCGCGATTTGCCCTAAACATTGAGCGCTATAATCTACCAAAAGATTATTACGAAACCTATTTGGAACGATTGGCAAAAGTAACGGCTGAAGATGTTCAGCGAGTGGCTAAGAAATACCTTCGTCTGGAGCATGCAAATATTTTGGTAGTAGGAAGTAAAGAGGAAGTTTTCGACAAATTGAAGCGATTTAGCGCCACGGGTAAAGTGCAAGAGTACGATGCTTATGCGAACATCATCGAAGAGAAACCTGAAGAGTTAGATGCTCCCAAGGTTGATCCTCGGGAAGTTTTAGAAAACTATTTGCAAGCTTGTGGGGGCAAAAAGAAGCTGTCAAAAGTCAAAGGAAATAAAGTGGTAGCTGTAATGGAGGCCGGCGGGTTTACTGTAGACTTTCATACCGCTTACGAGCAGCCAGATAAGTACAAATTGGAAGTTTCAATGGCAGGAAACAACTTGCAGTCGTTGGTGATTAATGGATCAAAAGGATATCAAAAAGGAATGCAAAAGACGGGCGAAATGAATGCTGAAGAAATCGAAAGTGCTCTTGAAAAAGCTGCTATGTTTCCCCAATTGCAATACTTAGAGGATCCGGCCTATAAACTAGAATCGAATGGACTTGCCTCGGTAAATGGAGAAGAAGCACACAAGCTCTTCATATATGACAGTGAAAACAAGAAAACGGTGGAGTTTTATTCAGTGAGTTCACATCTTTTGTTAAAGCGCGTTTCATCTGAGGAAACAGAGCAGGGAAAGCAAATGGAAATACAGGAGTTTACAATGTATGAAGAGCTTGATGGAATAAAGATTCCACATGAAATCGAAATGTCAGCAGCTGGGCAGAAAAGTATACTTAAGATGAAGCTAGTGGAACTTAATCCTACTTTCCCAACAGGATTTTTTGAAATAAAATAAGCTTATTCCGACGCTAAGTACTGGTTTAATAGAGAATGCGAAGAAGTTTTTATTATTTGAATTCATGTTTTAGGGAAAAGCGCGGACATCAAAATACCAGCGGCTACTCCTACATTCAATGATTCGGTGTACCCAGTTCCTGGGATTGCTAGGCTTATTTCATCGTTGCCTCGAAAGCGAATGCCGTGCGATTCACTTCCCATTAGCAATATGCCTTCACCTTCGAAGCTCATTTGTCTATAATCTTGGCCATCCATCCGTGCTCCGTAAATGGGTAAGTTGATTTCGTCTAAAGTGCTTTCTAAGGGTACTTGATGAATTAGAACGCGACTAAAAGAACCCATGCTGGCTTGAATAACCTTGGGATTCGTCCATTCTACGCAATCCTCGCTACACAACAAGTGCTTAAAACCGAACCAATCACAGAGGCGAATCATTGTTCCTAGGTTGCCAGGATCACGCACTCCATCAAGCGCGAGCGAATATCTTCCTTGCAGACCTGCAGGATTAAAGTTGAAGGAAGGGATCTCTGCGATCGCCAACACCGAAGGTGCCGTATGGAGTTGACTGCATCTGTCTAAATCTTTTTGTGTAACTGGGCTAACTTTGCATCCTTTTAAAGACGAAAGCGCTTTCTCGTTCGTCTCTATCCAAGAAGGTACTGCGTAAAGTTCCTGCAATTGAATAGAAGAGGAGAAAAGCTCCGATACACTCTTGTTACCTTCGACTAGAAATTCCTGAAATTGCTGTCGAAACTTTTTTTGCCCGAGTGAACGGATCTTTTTGAGTTGGTTTTTAGATAACATGAATGAATAAAACTTTTGCCTTTATTGGTCTGGTGATCAGTCTGCTCTTCCTCGGAAGTTGCAGCAATACCAAGTACCTAGCGAAGGATGAAGTATTGCACAACAAAGTT
>CALFBW010000451.1 GCA_937951415.1 uncultured Chitinophagales bacterium
TTAGAAGAGCTTTCGAAGCTGCGAGTAGCAGTTCCCGAAGAGAGTTTGGCTTACGTGACCAATGCCCTCAAACTCACAAAAAGAGCCTTGAACGGACGCGTGCCACTGATCGGATTTGCAGGCGCTCCTTGGACAATCTTCTGCTACATGGTAGAAGGTTCGGGTTCGAAGACCTTTTCAAAAGCGAAAGCAGCCTTGTACCGAGATCCAGCCTTTTCGAAGCAATTGTTCAGTATGATTACCCAATCTACCATTGTGTATTTGAAGGCACAGGTAGCAGCGGGCGCCGATCTCATTCAAGTGTTTGACTCTTGGGCGGGAATCTTGACGCCGCAGCAATATCGTGAATTTGCAATGCCGGCTATCGAGGAGATTTGTAATGCCATTACGGAAGTGCCGGTGACGGTCTTTTCGAAGGGCGCCTATTTCATCCGAGAGGATCTAGGGAAATTAAATTGCGAAACCATTGGCGTCGATTGGAACATGCCCATTGCGGAAACGCGTGCGCTAGTGGGAGACAATAAAACCCTTCAAGGCAATTTAGACCCTTGTCAATTGTATGCGCCTTTTTCTGAAATAAAAGCGAATACGGAAGAAATGCTCCGCCAATATGGAGGACAAAGACACATTGCCAATTTGGGCCACGGAGTATATCCCGATACGCCTTTGGATGGCGTTCGTTGCTTTGTAGATACCGTACAGGCATGGCAGTCTCCTAGCTAGGAAAATACTTTATGACAATTCTATTGCAAAGCGATAAAAATTAAGGGCTAACTATGGAGTTACTAAGAGGTAACTAAAAAGGAAAGCCATGAACGCAGCCAAAAATTTTATACCCATCGGGAATACCATCGCGCATTCTCCCTCTAATAATCCGATTATGGACATCCGAGTACTTTTAGTAGAAGATGAAGAAAATCTCCAAGAAGTAATAAAACTGAATTTGGAAATGGACGGCTACGAAGTAGTTTCCGTCGGAAATGGAGTGGATGCCATTAAAAAGTTCAAGGAGCAAAGATTTAATATTGTTGTCCTAGACATCATGCTCCCTGAAATGGACGGACTGCAAGTTTGTGAGCAAATTCGCCTAGAAAATGTAGACACTCCAATTCTATTTTTAACGGCAAAAGACAGCGCACAAGATCGAGTTTTGGGATTAAAAAAGGGCGCAGACGATTACCTCACAAAACCCTTTAACCTCGAAGAATTATTGTTGCGTGTAAATGTTTTAGTGCGTCGCTCCTTGAAAGGAACCGACAAAGCACAAGACCTTAATATTTACAAATTCGGAAACAATACGGTAAATTTCGTGAGCTTCGAAGCTGAATGCGAAAAAGGTACCATCAACCTCACCAAGAAGGAAGTCAAACTATTAAAGCTCCTCATAGATCGAAAAAACGAAGTGGTTTCTAGAGAACAAATCTTGCAATCGGTTTGGGGCTACGATGTTTATCCTAGTACTAGAACCATCGATAATTTTATTCTATCCTTCAGAAAATACTTCGAAGCAGATCCCAAAAACCCAAAGTTTTTCCACTCAGTGAGGGGAGTAGGTTATCGTTACGTGGAGTGATTTATCATTTTATGAGGTATACGAAATTTAGATCGCTCTAACCATCGATCGTTCTAAGGGTTCAAAGTCTAATTTTAATTCAGTACATAGCCTGTTGACTGTTTGGAATATCCTAGCATTTTGAAATATGTCGCTCCGCTGGAGCTTGTCGACTTATACATTGGAGTTCTAGAAACCTGTTGCCACGCTGTGGCAATAAGACGCGCTATAGTTTAAGTGATTTGCTTCAAGAAATAAAAGGCATTTATTAAAGTATAATGTTGGTAGTGAAATCTGAAATATCACTAAGCTCCGTTAGGAGCGCAACATCAATAGAAAAATATTCCCAAGGTATTAGCTCCAGCGGAGCGACATGTTTTCGTGATTTATTCAACAAATTAATGGTGTACGCATTTTCAAAATGTAGTGACCTCGGTATTTTCTTGCAACATTCTAAAAAAATAATAATTTATGAAGCCTCTGTTTATCGGATTTTTCTTTTTATTTATTTCTGTTTTTCAATCGTACGCATGTTTATGTTCATGTAGCAGCGACTGTACATTTAGTACCGTGTCAAGTAAATCAGAATTTGTTGCCTTGGTAAAGATTATTTCATACAATGATTATTTGGGTCGAAAAATATTGGGACATGAAGGAAAGATGCCATATTCTATGACAGTACAAGTGATAAAGAAATACAAAGGCAAGGAATCTCGTGAAGAGATAATAATTTACGGTGATAATGGGATGCTTTGCAGACCATACATTGCAACTTTTGAGATAGGATCTTACTATTTGATGGCTCCAAGATTGCTAGGAAACAAAGCTTGGAAAGGAGAGGACAAGGAAGCATATGACCTGTCTAGTTCTTCTGTTTCTTATCTATACGTCGACATGGAGAACCATATGGCCTACGGGGAATTTACGGGATACAAAAAGGAAATCCACCTAGAAGA
>CALFBW010000452.1 GCA_937951415.1 uncultured Chitinophagales bacterium
TGTGAAAGACGATGGCTCTGGAGGTCACCACAAAGGACACGATGACCATGGTGGGCACGGAAACGATAAGCACGAAAATAAAGACCATAAGCAAGATGATCATAAGGATCACAAGCAAGATGGTCACGATCATGATGCACATAGCTAATTGACAACTGAGTTAGACAATCATTAATTGATGTACCCGGCGGGGCTTAACGCAAATAGTATAATATGTCAGCATATACTTCACCGGTCAGGGAGCCACTAGTAACGGGCTCAAAGACATACACAGATATCAGCAATGATATTTGTAAGCCTGTGGAAGACAGGCCGTCTTTGATGTTTATGATTGCACTGATAATTAGTGCGAGTGTAGCCGTTATGGGAGTTGTTTGTATCCTCTATACCATTTGGATGGGAATTGGAACATGGAACTTGCATAGAACCATTGGATGGGGATGGGATATTACCAACTTCGTATGGTGGATCGGTATCGGTCACGCAGGTACATTGATTTCGGCGATTCTTTTACTTTTCCGTCAAAAATGGCGTACTGGAGTAAATCGATCGGCTGAGGCGATGACCATATTTGCCGTGATGTGCGCAGGTTTATTTCCATTGATTCACATGGGAAGAATATGGGATGCCATGTTTATTTTCCCGTATCCTAACTCGAGAGCAGGCGATGATTTATTGGTAAATTCACTTTGGCCAAACTTTACTTCTCCACTTTTATGGGACGTTTTTGCAATTAGTACTTACTTCACCATTTCTATCTTGTTTTGGTATACTGGACTGGTTCCAGATCTTGCCTTGATTCGGGATAGAGCTACTGGTTGGAGAAGAAAGATATATAAGGTAGTGAGTTTTGGATGGACAGGTACTGCTAGACAATGGCAGCGTTTTGAATCCTTGTCTTTAATCTTAGCAGGCTTATCTACACCTTTGGTACTTTCTGTACACTCGATTGTATCCTTTGACTTTGCTACCTCGGTGATTCCTGGATGGCATACGACTATCTTACCTCCTTACTTCGTTGCAGGGGCGGTATTCTCAGGGTTCGCGATGGTATTGACATTGATGTTAATCGCTCGATCTGTTCTAGGATTGAAGGATTACATCACGATGGCACACATTGAGTCGATGAACAAGGTAATCTTGTTAACGGGGTCAATTGTAGGTATTGCTTATACGACGGAGCTATTTATGGCTTGGTATTCTGGAAACTTGTATGAGGTACACCAGTTTTTCGAATCAAGAGCAGCTTTCGGATCAGGACCTTACAACTGGGCATACTGGATGATGATGGGATGTAATGTTATTTCTCCACAAATCTTTTGGTTCAAATGGGCAAGAAGAAATATTGCAATCACTTTCATTATGTCGATCTTTATCAACATTGGTATGTGGTTCGAGCGTTTTGTTATCATCGTTATTTCACTTTCTAGAGATTTCATGCCAGCAAGTTGGGCGACTTATTCTCCAACATGGGTAGAGATTGGAATCTTTGTTGGAACCATGGGAATATTCATGACCCTGTTCTTGATCTTTATCAAGGTGGCACCTGTAGTTGCCATTGCGGAGGTGAAGAGTATTTTGAAATCACAGGGAGATCAATACTTAGCTGCGCAAGCAGAAGAAGATAAAAGAGAACGTGAGTTGGGAACTGGGGGTTCTTTATCTGGAGCTTTTCACAGAGATAAAGACGGAATCTGATTTAAGAGATCATAGTATTTAAAAGAGAAGACAAGAAAGATGGCACATAAATATCTGGTGGGAATGTTTGATGATGAGGTTCCAATGATGAACGCAATTGAAAAAGTGCGTGCAGCTGGAATCGCTATTCATGATGCAGTTACCCCTTTCCCAGTACATGGCATCGACGATGCTTTGGGTGCAAAAGAAAGCCGTTTGCATACTGCTGGTTTCGTTTTTGGAGCTACAGGAACAGCTTTCGCTTTGTTTTGTATGACCTATATCTCAGTGTTTGATTGGCCCAACGTATTTGGAGGGAAGCCTTACTTCTCGCTGCCAGCGTGGATTCCGATCTCCTTTGAGCTTACAGTTCTTTTCTGTGGAGTTGGAACCACCATCGTTTATTATTTGCGAAATGGGATGTCGATTTTCAATGATGTAGAAGTCTATGACAATCGTTTAAGCTCTGATCGTTTCGGATTGATCTTCGATTTAGAGTCAATGGATTCGGGAGAAGCAGACAGAGTGTCTGGAATGCTTCGAGATTTTGGAGCCGTTGAAATCAAAACTCAGGAAATGAGGAATCGTCAACCAAGTATGGACGAGCAAGCTTCCTAATTGAATTATAAAAGACTACAAGTACATTCTCGTAATGAACAGATATAATTTCTTCCTCATCGCTGCCATAATCCTCATCTTGTTGATGTGGTTTGGAAAGTGTCAAGCCGATGGAAACTGGACAGGCCGCGAGTATATGCCTGATATGGCACACTCACAAGCGTATGAAGCCTATACAGCCTCTCCTAGTACAAGAGCGCCGAAAAACGTAACCACCAACATTACCAATTACGATACGGAATTATTTTCGAATGGTATGGCGGCGAGATTACCAGTTGCAGGAACCGTAGCTCGTGGCAATCAACCGTATTTGTATTCGGATGATACAACAGGCTATAACCGTTCAGCTGCAATGGTCAATCCTTTCGGTAACGGCAACAAACAAGTATTAGCAGAAGGAAAAGAAATGTACAATGTGTATTGTGCCGTTTGTCACGGGGAAAAAGGATTGGGCGGAGGCTCTATTTCGACTATGAATGGTGGACCTTTCGGAGGAGTTCCAAATTATTTTGGAGCAGCTTATATCCAAATGCCAGAAGGAAAAATGTTCCATTCAATGCACTATGGCAAAAATGACATGGGATCTTATGCTTCTCAGCTTACGAAAGAAGAACGCTGGAAAGTAGTGGCATATATCAAAGATATGCAGGCTAAAAATGTACAAGATGGACAAGGAAAGTCTTATGAAGAAGCATTGCGATACGTGCGAAATCAAGCCAATCCTGAGCCAATAATTATAGATGGATTTACGATAGGCGAATCAGAGTTAGATAAACTGAACGATGGAAAGCTCGTATCGGGATCAATCATCAATTTGAACAATGTATTCTTTAGTAGTGGCAGTGCAAACTTGTCTAAAGCTTCAAATATAGAGTTGGACAAGCTAGAAACAATTTTGAGAGCTAATCCCGATACCAAAGTGGAGCTATCAGGGCACACGGATAGCGATGGTAAGCCTAGCTCAAATTTAGATTTGTCTAATCGCAGAGCTAAAGCAGCGTACAACTATTTGTTGTTGAAAGGTATTTCAGCCGCTCAATTGACTTTTAAAGGGTATGGAGATACTTCCCCTGTAGCTGATAACGACAGTGCAGAAGGAAAAGCGAAAAATCGCCGTACAGAATTGAAAGTACTGTAAGAGGTACAAGTATTTATTAGAAAGAAAAGAAAACGAAATAATGAGTCATCATCATTCGGTAAGACCAGCGCTTGAGACCTACGACTTTTCTCCAGGAGTTAAGAAGTTGTCGCTTGTATTAATGGTTGTCGGTGCGATTCTATTTGCATTGGGAGTGTTTACGAATCTGGACTTTCCAGCTCGTATTTGGACTACCCTATTGCATAACAGCTATTACTTCTTAGCCATTGGAATGACAGCAATGTTCTACGTAACTGCTCAAACCATTGGTTACAGTGGATGGGTTGTATTGGTTTCTAGGATTCCTGAAGCGATGGGTGGATCAATTCCTGTCATGGCAGTAATCTTTGGGCTTACCTTGATTTTTGGAGTTGAACACATTTATGAATGGGCAAAGCCAGGAGCTATAGAACATGATTTAACAGGCCTAATCGGTAAGAAACAGCCTTTTTTGAGTAAAGGATTTTTCTTTGTTGCAAGTGCTATTTACTTAGTGCTTTGGGTGGTATTGACGCAATGGGTCAGAAAGAATAGTTACGATCACGATAATGACGAGGGACTCTCTCGCTATTTCACAGCCAAGAAGCTTTCAATGCTTTTCCTTTTTGTTTGGGCGATCACGAGCTCAACTGCGATCTGGCATTGGTTTATGTCTATCGATCCACATTGGTTTTCTACTCTTTACGGATGGTACACCTTCTGTAGTGCTTTTGTTGCAGGACTAGCAATGACTTGCTTGATTGTGATTCACTTGAGAAGCAATGGATATTTGAAGTATATCACGGATGAGCACATTCATGATTTAGGTAAATGGATGTTTGCCTTTAGTGTTGCATGGACCTACTTGTGGTTTTCACAGTTCATGTTGATATGGTATGCGAACATTCCGGAAGAAACGGGATACTTCTATGATAGATTTAACAACTATCAAGTACTCTTTTTTGCCAATTTCGTGATCAATTTCCTGTTCCCATTCCTTTTATTGATGACAGCGCGTGCGAAGAGAAACTTCCGATTGGTAAGTTTTGTTGCAGTGATGGTTTTGATTGGACACTGGATCGACTATTATTTGTTAGCCTTCCCAGGAGCGATCAAGAATTCACACTATATGACAAGTGGAGCTGGTGGAGATCATCACTCGATGTTGACAATGGCTGGAGGTGGCCATGGAGCAGGAGAAGCTGTACAAATCTTCAATTTCGGAATTGGATTTTTGGAAATTGGAGCAGCAATAATGTTTTTGGGATTGTTTTTATTTTTAACATTCTCGGCTTTAGCGAAGCATTCTTTAGTGCCTGTAAATCACCCGTTCTTGCGTGAGAGTGCTGATCACTCTACACATAGCTTATAAAAATTTAAAAAAAGCGCATCAGTTATGATGAGTATACTGAGTATAATTGCCATCCTTTTTGTCCTTGTAATCATTTTTCAGATTACGACAGCGGGAGAGCAGCTTTCTGGATTAAAAGACGAGGAAGAAGAACAAAGAAGATGGGATGGAATCCATTCTAAGCTCTTTGTGGCTTTCTTAGTCTTTGGTATGATTGGGGCTTACTACTCGATCGCTTCTTATTCAGACCTGTTCCTACCTAATGGTACATCTATTCATGGGGTGCTATTGGACAGCATGATGTTTTGGACTTTGGCGGCCATTTTGCCCATTTTTGTTCTTACCCACATTTTGCTTTTCGTTTTTGCCTATAAATACCGATACGTTGAAAGCCGGAAAGCATTCTATTATCCGCACAACAAGAAGTTGGAAATGATTTGGACCATTATTCCAGCGATTGTGATGGTTTTGTTGGTTGCAGAAGGAATGAGAAACTGGTTTAAGATTACAGGCCCTGCTTCAGAAAATGCTCTAGTAATTGAAGCAACTGGTGAACAGTTTAAATGGACTATTCGTTTCTCTGGTGAGGACGGTGATCTAGGACGCAAGCGAGTTCGTCAAATTAGCGCTCAAAATCCATATGGACAAGATTGGACTGATGAAGCTAATAAAGACGATTTTATCGCCGCAACAGATATATATCTTCCAGTAGATCGTGAGATTTTGGTGAAGATCAATTCTCATGATGTTTTACACAGTTTCTTTTTACCTCAATTTGATGTGAAAATGGATGCTGTTCCGGGAATCCCGACGCAGTTTAAATTCACTCCTACGATGACTACTAAAGAGTATCGTGAGTGGAAGGACGATCCACAAGCAATGTTTGAGTTGGCATGCACAGAATTGTGTGGCCCTTCGCATTGGAACATGAAGCGAACATTTTTTGTGGTAGAGCAAGAAGAGTATGAGGCATGGGCGAAAGAACAACAGCCTTATTACGAGCAAATGAAAGCAGCAGAAAAAGAGGCTGCTAACAAGCAGATTGGAGAGCTATTAATTGATAAAAATGAGGTTGCTGACAACTCAAACTAGAGTTTGAAGCACTGGGCTCTAAGGTATTTTCCGAAGAGTGTTTAATAAATAACCGAGATGGCGAGCATCGATATACAAACTGATCACCATGTAGACCATAGTCATGATGATCACAACCACCATGAAGAGACCTTCTGGCAGAAGTATATCTTCAGTATGGATCATAAAATGATTGCACGACAGTTCCTAATTACTGGAATTATTTGGGCATTTATTGGAGTATTATTTTCAGTTCTCTTTCGAATTCAACTGGCTTGGCCAGCGGAATCTTTTCCCATTCTAGAAACACTTTTAGGTGGATGGGCAGAAGGAGGAAAGTTAGATCCTGAATTTTACTATGCATTGGTAACAATGCATGGAACCATCATGGTTTTCTTTGTATTAACAGCAGGTTTGAGTGGAACTTTTAGTAACCTACTGATACCGTTGCAGTTAGGAGTTCGAGATATGGCAAGTCCTTTCATGAATATGCTTTCATATTGGTTCTTCTTCCTAGCGGGAGTTATTATGTTCGCTTCACTATTTATTAGTACTGGACCAGCCTCAGGTGGTTGGACAGCCTACCCGCCTTTGAGTGCCCTGCAAGAAGCGGCCCCAGGCTCAGGTTTAGGTATGACGCTATGGTTATCAAGTATGGCAATGTTCGTAGTGTCATCTCTGCTGGGAGGTTTGAACTACGTAGCTACTATTCTAAATATGCGTACAAAAGGAATGACGATGATGAGAATGCCGTTGACAATTTGGGCATTCTTCTTTACAGCTATTTTAGGTGTATTGTCTTTCCCCGTTTTATTATCAGCTTGTATTCTTTTGATTTTTGACCGTCACTTTGGTACGGCCTTCTATCTATCAGATATCTATTTTAAAGGAGAGGTGTTAACAAATTCTGCAGGTCAAATTGTAGAAGGAGGTAGCCCGATTTTGTACCAACATTT
>CALFBW010000453.1 GCA_937951415.1 uncultured Chitinophagales bacterium
GAGAAGGAACTCCCGCACAGAATCAAGTAGTCTTAGCAAATGCGGCTACAGCGATTTCTTGTTTTGATACTGTTCCTGATTTTGAAACCGCATTAGATAAAGCAAAAACATCGTTGGAAAGTGGCAGTGCAAAAAAATGCCTAGAAAAACTTCTGGCTTTGAGTAATTGATTTTACTATTTCCCTAGTTTTTATTAGCTAATAAACGAGAACGAACAAATGAATATACTAGAAGAAATTGTCGCAGAAAAGCGCAAAAATTTGATTCCACAAAGGCAGCGTTTTCCCCTCGCTGACCTTTGTGCGAATCCTTTTTATAAAGCGGAGAAGCAATCCTTTCGAGCTTTTATTCAAGACGAAGAAAAGAACGGGATCATTGCGGAGTTTAAGCGTAGAAGCCCTTCGCTGGGAGCCATTAACTTAAATGCTGATGTAGTCGAGGTTTGTCAGGCTTACATGCGCGCAGGAGTTTCTGGAGTTTCAGTCCTAACCGACAGCCCGTACTTTGGAGGAAGCAATGCCGACTTATCTTCGGTTCGGAAGACGGGTTTTTGCCCACTGCTGCGAAAGGACTTTTGCATTGATCCTTACATGGTGCATGAAGCGGCTGCTATTGGCGCAGATGCTATTTTATTGATTGCTTCTATTTTGAAGAAAGAAGAAATAAAAGCGTACACCGATTTGGCACACGATTTAGGCTTAGAAGTTTTACTGGAAATTCATGCGATGGAAGAATTGGAAAAGGTCTACGATAAAGTGGACTTGCTGGGTGTGAATAATCGAAACCTAAAGAATTTCGAGATTTCTTTGGATACTAGTTTGAGTATTCTAGAGCAATTACCAGCTGGCCCTTTGAAAGTGGCAGAAAGCGGAATTCGGAATCCGAGCGACTTGAAGCAATTACGAGCAGCCGGTTACGATGCCTTTTTGATTGGTACGAGTTTTATGGCAACCAGTGATCCGAAAGAAGCAGTGAAGACTTTCGTTCAGGGATTGGAGACTACAGAAACCGTCTAGTATGAAAGCACCGCTTTTGAAAGTATGTGGAATGCGTGCGCTGGATAATGTTAGGGCATTAGATGAATTGGGCTTGGATTGGATGGGCTTTATTTTCTATCCTAAATCTAAACGATTTGTAGGATTGGACTTTGAAATGCCTACTAATATTCAAGCAAAGAAAGTGGGTGTTTTTGTGAATGAGGAAATAAATGTAGTTGCAGATTTGGTGAATAAATGCGCATTGGATTTTATTCAATTGCATGGTGATGAATCGCCAGAATACTGCGAACAGTTGGGTAATATATTGGAGAAGAAAAGTTATTGTCAAATAATAAAAGCCTTTGGAGTAGACGAAGCTTTTGATTTTTCAGATTTGGTGAATTATGAGATAGTGGATTGCTTTCTTTTCGATACAAAGTGTAAGGACTACGGAGGATCGGGGAAGCAATACGATTGGGCGATTTTGAATAAATATAAAGGACCAAAGCCCTTTTTGTTGAGTGGTGGAATCTCAGTAGATTCTGTGGGAATTTTGAAAGAATTTGAGCATAATAAATGCTTGGGAATTGATGTGAACAGTCGTTTTGAATTGTCGCCAGCGGTAAAGGATGTAGAAAAAATAAAGAGATTTAAAGAAGTCTTGTATGAGTCAGTATAAAACAAACGAAGAAGGATTTTACGGTGATTTTGGAGGAGCCTTTGTTCCTGAAATGCTGTACCCGAATGTGAAGGAGTTGCGCAATAATTGGCAGGAATTGGTAGAGGAGCCTGCTTTTCAAAAGGAGTTTCAGAAACTATTGCGGGATTATGTAGGCCGTCCTACACCTTTGTATTATTCCAAGAATTTGTCTGCGCGTTATGGAGCGAAAATTCTTTTAAAGCGGGAAGACCTCAACCATACAGGTGCGCATAAAATCAACAATACCATTGGTCAGATTTTATTGGCAAAGCGACTTGGGAAAAAGCGCATCATTGCCGAAACAGGCGCAGGCCAACAGGGAGTAGCAACAGCAACCGTTTGTGCATTAATGGGGATGGAATGCGTGGTACACATGGGCGAATTGGATATTGCTCGGCAAGCTCCCAATGTTGCGCGCATGAAAATGATGGGCGCAAAAGTACTGCCTGCTAAGTCGGGAAGTCGTACCTTGAAAGATGCGACAAACGAAGCCATCCGTGATTGGATTCCCAATAGAAAAGACACCCATTATATTATTGGTTCGGTGGTGGGTCCACATCCTTATCCTTCGATGGTTGCCTATTTTCAAGCCGTTATTTCCGAAGAGATCAAATGGCAGCTCCAGCGCGACTTTGGTCGCGAGCATCCCGATACAGTTTTGGCTTGTGTGGGTGGAGGAAGCAATGCTGCAGGAGCTTTTTACCATTTCCTCGATGACGAAAAGGTACGTTTGGTAATGGCAGAAGCTGCGGGGAAAGGATTGGATACCGACGAGACTGCCGCTACAGGACATTTAGGTCGTGCGGGCGTTTTGCATGGTTCCTTGAGTTTGGTCATGCAAGATGAGCAAGGACAAATCATTGAACCTTGGTCGATCAGTGCGGGCTTGGACTATCCAGGCATCGGTCCAATGCACGCGCATTTATTGAAATCGGGAAGAGCTACTTCTTATGCAGTCACTGATAATGAAGCTATTGAGGCAGCATTAGATTTAGCGAAAACAGAGGGGATTATTCCGGCTTTGGAATCAGCACACGCTCTAGCGGCTTTGAACCAAATGGCATTTCGAAAAGACGAACTATTAGTGCTCAATTTATCCGGAAGAGGAGATAAGGACATGGAAGCTTATATGCGCTTCCTGTAGGACAGAAACAGATTGAAATAATCTTGAAAAGAGAAGAATAATGCAGAAAATACCAACGATTTTTGATCGCAATTGGGAGGGAGATAGAAAGGTGAATAATAAATTGGTCGTTACAGATTTTGATTTTTCGACAGCCATTGCTACTGAGAAATTAGATGGAATGAACGTGCGCGTAACCGTCCGAAATGAAACCGTGGTTCGTGTAGAGAAGAGGAGGAATCCAAGTAAAATTCAGAAACAGCAAGGAATAAAAGATCCTTGGTATGTGGACGCGAAGGAAAGTGACAAGGGGGATAAGTACATCTTTGAAGCCGTCGCAAGTACGGATTATTCATCCGTGCCTGATGGAGAATGGAGTGCGGAAGCCCTAGGAGAGAAAATTCAGGGAAACCCTTTAAAGCTAAAGGGGCACAGTTTATTCCTCTTCTCTTTAGAGGATAAGAAAAAGTCGGTTGCTTTTGAAAATGTGCCCATCGAATTCGAAGCACTCAAAAAGTGGTTGCCTCAACAAAAGAGCTTGATCGGAAATGATTGTGGCATCGAAGGCATTGTGTGGCATCAGCCTGAAACTGGCGAAATGTGTAAGATTAAATTGAAGGATTTTAATTACTAGGAGTTGTTTGTATGAAAGGGAATTTGGTGATTTTATCTCCTGAAACCCGATACTGATTTGATTGGGCAAGTCTCGTTGATTCGCTTTACGACTAAATTATTGCATATCGCGATATGCAATAAAATTTGTTATTGTATTGATTTTTAGTTGTTTATTAGTTGTTTATTAGTTAATATTGTATATCGCGATATTAGATATTATCCATGAATAGCCGCAATCATCAGATGAAGTCGCAGGATGTACTGCTTTTACTAGGGATCATTAGATTCGAAAGGGAAACTTGGAAGCAACTTCCTATGGCTGAAGCATTAGGACTGAGTCAATCAGAGGTTAGTGAAGCAGTTGCAAGATGTAAATACGCTGGTCTTCTGGGCCTAAAAGGCAAGAAAGTTATGAGACAAGCCTTTATGGAGTTCTTAGAATACGGCCTAAAGTATGTGTTTCCTCAAAAACCAGGCGCCATAGTGCGGGGCGTGCCTACAGCGCATAGTGCTCTCCCGCTAAATGACATTATCATCAGTAAGGAGGCCTATGTATGGCCTTACGGTAAAGGCACTGTACGGGGACAAGCTATTCAACCCCTCTATAATTCAATTCCATCTGCAGCGATTCGAGATCCGGAATTGCATCAGCTCCTTGCATTGGTCGATGCTGTTCGTGTAGGGAGAGCTCGAGAGCGATCTTTAGCAATAGAAGAATTAAAAGGACGATTACTGGATGGGAAGTAATTGGATCAATCTTGTATAAGGAATACAAAAAGGTCGATTCTGTTGTGGAATTATTGCAAACTCCAGCAACTTTGAATCAAGTGG
>CALFBW010000454.1 GCA_937951415.1 uncultured Chitinophagales bacterium
GTTTGTATGCGCTGGAAAATAACGTACAACGTCTTGTAGAAGATCATCGCAGAGCACAAGAAATTGAACAAGTTCTGAAATCAAGGAATTGGATTAAGAGTGTAATTCCAGTGGAAACGAACATTGTTAACCTTGAGTTAGAAGATGATTTTAGTGGATCAGACTTAATCAGGGATCTTCAAAGTAAAGAGGTCTTTGCAGTGGAATATGCTTCTCAGAAGGTGCGATTAGTAACGCATCTCGATTTTGGAGATATGCAGTTGGAGCGCCTGCTGAATATTTTTAAGAGCATCTAGCAAGACTTGTCATTCTTTGGCCTCTGTTTAAATGTATTCCTTACCTTTAGATTATCGATTCCCATTTAATAGTTTATGATTTTTGACTTCATTGCTGACTTGTTCAAGAGTGAATCGGATGATATGCCGAAATCGCATTTCGGTAGGTATTGTGATGCCTACAAAACGGTTGGTCAGCGTATACATTGGAACAAGGCAGAAGAGTTTTTCAAGAAAGGTGAGTACCTAAACAGCTACGAGAATCTCTTCCAATACCTTTTGGATGAAAAAGAGCAAAATGTTGCCTTTGAAAGAGAAGGCGATGGCATCGAGTTCCATATTTATCAAGGGAGTAAACGAATGACGGGTTTCGCTGACTCCAAACACTTCAAAGTCTTTGCAAAGGTTGCGCGCTACGAATCATTGGACGTTGCTATCATGCGTAAACTTTTAGAGCGTAACTATGAGCTGAGGTACAGTTCCTTTTGTCTTTCGGAAAATCAAGAAATTGCAGTAAGATTCGAAACCAGCTCCTTGGATGGTTCACCTGAAAAATTGTATGCAGCTTTAAAAGAGGTAGCTCTTTATGCAGATAAAGAAGATGACTTGCTTTTAAATGAGTTTCCAATTCTTAAGCCTGTTGAAAATCAACACTTGCAAGCGTTTTCAACCGAAGAGATAGGTATCAAGGCAAATTTTTTGAGGAAGTGGATAAAACAGTGTTGTGCCATTTTAGAAGGTATGAAAGTGGAAACGGGTCGTCTTCCGGCTTCTTATCTGCTTCTATCATTGGCATATAAGATTGACTACTTGATTGTACCGCAAGGAAATATTATGGGCGTTCTTGAAAATGTGCATAGAACCTGCGGAGTAAGTCCGTCAGCTGAAATAGATCGACATCAGATTACCGCCCTTAAAAAAGAGTTTCAAAGTATTTTAAGCTTAAACGATCAAGAGATAGCAAAGGAGCTGTACCGTGTTACCGCTACATTTGGCGTGTCACCCGTTACTGAACAAGCGGTGATTGCTAATGAGATTTTGGAGCAAATTCCTGTGGTTAGAATGTATCACGACCATCAAGAGGAAGAGCTGGCTATTATTCATTTGGAATACATCGCTTTGCGAATCTTTTTTAGGTATGGAATAAATCGACCGACGAGAGAGTTGTTAGACCTCGTAGTGGAAATGCTAAATAGCGACTATTGGGCCGCTCTTGGATTGCGAGCCAATTTGATTTCTGAAGAGGGCGTCCTGTATAAATCCAATATTCAAAGAAGAATTCAATACATTGTCAAGAAAGCGAAACAGAAGTACCCTGCTTTCTCGATTGAAGCTAGCCATCTCCACTATTCTGATAAGATCGATTTTTGTGAATCTTTGCTGCAACAAATACGCAAATTGAATTTTAACGTAGCCAGTTAAGTATGCAGGATATTATTCGCCGATTTCGATTTGCCGTAGTTCAAATTTCGACTCCTGAAGGGAATGGAACAGGTTTCTATTTGAGTAGTCATGACCTCATTGTTACCAATGAACATGTTGTTCGAGGTCAAGCAGAAGTACGAGTTGATTTAAAGGATCAATCTCCCTCTTTGGTTCCTGTTCTTTTTTTAGATCCCAAGCATGATCTTGCCTTTGTAGAAAAGCCAGAAAGTTGGGATTTGCCAATTATTGAACTGTTAGAAAACGAACAGCTCAAGCAAGGTGATAAAATTGTCGCCTTAGGTCATCCATATGGAATGGAGTTCATTGCCTCCCAAGGAATTATTTCAAAAGCCAAAAGTATTGAAAATGGAGTGGCGTACATTCAAACGGATGCACCAATTCATCCAGGAAATAGTGGAGGACCGCTAGTAACAACCGACGGATATGTTGCGGGAGTCAACACTTTTGTGGTTCGGGGAGCAGCCAATCTTGGTTTTGCACTGCCTGTGCACTATTTGAAACTGGCTTTAGAAGAATATGCACCTTTTAGAGGGCAACTCATGCAATCCTGTTCGGTCTGTGCTAACATGGTTGAAGAAGGGCAGTTAAAAGGAGTGTACTGCCCAGAATGTGGAAGCAAAATGTCCTTCCCGAAAGTAGTGGATAGATCGCCAGAAGGAACGGCACTGGTAGTGGAACAAATCATAGCCGACTTAGGGAAAGACATTCAATTGGCTAGAAGAGGACCAGATTGTTGGGAGATTGATCAAGGATCTGCAATGATCCGTTTAAAGTATTCTCGCCCTTCAGGATTCATCGTCGGAGATGCACATCTTTGTAGTCTTCCCAAGAAAAATATTGCAGAACTGTACGAGTTTCTACTAAAGGAAAATGGAAAACTGCCACACCTCTTCTTTAGTATCCACGATGAGAAGATCATTCTTTCTGTCTTAATAAAAGACAGTTTCTTGCACAAAGAGACTGGTTTTGAGATTCTGCAGCAACTCTTAAAACAAGCAGATTATTACGATAATTTCTTGGTTGACAAGTTCGGAGCCAAGATGGGAGACCTGCTTTAGTCAGAAGTATTTTTCGAAGGCCGCTGATTGGGTCAATATTTGTTGAAGGTTTTATGGTAAAATCAGTAAGCTGGTCGCATTTGGCCACTTACGCTAGTTTTATGGCATTAACGTTACAACAACTTCTCAGATATGAAAATACTTGCTAGTTCCAATTGGCTCGCCATTCTTCTGTTATTCCTAGCAACAAGTTCGGTTTCAGCTAACATTTTAGAAAGTGAAGTAGGTGGTGGTGAACCTGATTTTGGCTCACCGCTTAAAGTACAAA
>CALFBW010000455.1 GCA_937951415.1 uncultured Chitinophagales bacterium
GTATATTTCATTGCTTTGCAACAAGCTCAAAACAAACCAATTGTAAGTCGATTTGTGAAAGAGTAATCAAGCGCAACATCTATTTCTCTGATTTTTTTATGCAAAAAGGGCGGACTCCGATGGAATCCGCCCTTTCATTTATTATTCAATTAAGAATTACTGCATGAAATAAGCTTGAACAGCTACTCCAAAACCAATTGAAAAGCCATCGCTAAAATCAAGTGGTAAAGTTGGTTCTATGCGCACATTATCTGTCAACTCATAAGAGTACCCAAGCGATATTCCATAACGAGTATTATCGAAGTCACCAGCTTTAGTAAACTCAAAATTCACTTGCCCAAAAAATCCATTGTTCAAATAGTATCGAGCGAACGGTCCTATACCAAACACGAGATCTTGACCGTCAGCTTTTGAAATTGTAATATTTCCCCCAACAGCTAAGTTGTCCATAACGAAATATCCCAGTATCGGGTTTAGTACAAGATCTGTTGGATCTAGTTGAATGTCAGCAGTTCCTCCAATCATCCAACTTGAGGTATTGATTTGGGCATTTGAGCTTAAGCTCATTCCTAAAACAATTACTAGTAGTGATAAAAATTTCTTCATAAATCAGAATTTAAAATTGTAAAACAGTTAATTAGTTAATTGATAAAAAATGAAGACTATGTACTTTCCCAAGGCACAAATAAACTTGATGTTTTCGCTTCGGAGGGCAAGAAATAAAGAAAATTCAATTTATACAAACATTCTTGATCTAAAAGCAGCCAGACTTGACCTTATTTTTAACATTTAACACTTTGAAATACCGATAAGTAAATCGCAAGCATCAACTTAGCATTGGATGCTTAAGATCAAGCATCTATGCTATTGGAGGCCTAAAAAGTTACCCACATAATGGTTTTCAACATTAAATGGCAGGAAAAAGGATTTGTGAAAAGTTGAAATTGGGGCATTAAAAAAGGAGACCATTTACATGATCTCCTTTTTGTACCCGAGGCCGGAATCGAACCGGCACGATATTGCTATCACTGGATTTTGAATCCAGCGCGTCTACCAGTTCCGCCACTCGGGCTAGGCGGACGGCAAAGATATATAATCCCATTTATAGAACAAACTATTCTATTCAAATTTTGAAATATTTTTTTACCCTATCTTTCGCAGGAAAGCCCCAAGCAACATGACTTCTCTTGTCTTACTTTACAAAGTTCTTTTTTACCTGGGTTCTGTTGGGCTCATAGCGCTGATTTTTAACATCTTGTATGATCGACAAGTTGAAATGAACGAAGAAGAAGAATCACTGGACTTTGATGATGAGAAAGTGCGCAAGGCCATTCAAGAGAAAGAAGGCCCGTACAAAGCGCACAATACTTGGCAAACACCCATGGATCAAGCACCTGTTTCAGAATTCGATATTGATCCACAAGTATCTTATCGAGAAGAAGAGCAAAGTCCAATTACACAAGAAAGAGATGTTTCAAAAGAATCTCAAAAGCAGCGTATTGAAAAAGAAAGCAACTTCAATATTTGGGAAGACGATGAAGGAATCTAGTGTTTCATGACTTGCTTTCTCGGTATTCTCTTGCCAAACTAACCTTCCTAATCCTTACTTTCTTCCAAAGTCAAATAAGATATTTCTCTTTATGAAGGCTCTGCTCTTTTTTCCACATGCGAGCAGAAAGAGCGCCTATCCATGCATTTCAATAGCAAATCGCCAAGAGTTCACATTAAGTTAATGCTAGAGGGCTTCTATTAACCTAAACTTCACAAGCCCGAAACATTCTCGTTAAAGCCTAAGCATAGATTTGCAATAAGAAAAAGGAATCTAAGAATGAGGAATATTATTCACCTATTTGTACTGGTCATAGCAGTTGTTGGACTGCAAGCACAAAACGGCTCGATCAGCGGGCTCGTCTTTGACCAAGAATCTAAAGAGACCCTTATTGGCGTGAATGTCATCCTAGAAGGCACCACCATAGGAGCAGCTAGTGACTACAATGGGAACTATTCCATTGTAAATGTTGCCCCAGGGACTTACAATGTAGTGTCTAGCTACTTGTCTTACGAAAATTTCAAAATCGAAGGGGTTGTTGTTCGAGCGGGAGAGACTACTCAGTTGGAAATACCGATGAAAGAAGCTGGAGGCCAATTAGATGAAGTAATTGTGAAAGCAAGAGCAGATCGCCAAAATGAAAATGTACAATTGGCGGAGAGAAAAAAAGCCAGCTTGCTGGTACAAAATGTAGGCGCTAAGGAGCTGAGCAAAAAAGGAGCTTCAAACGCTGCAGATGGACTTAAAACCATCGTAGGAATGTCGGTTGTTGGAGGAAATCAAGTGTTCGTTAGAGGAATGGGTGATCGATACAATATTGCTTCTTTGAACACTCTACCTATCGCATCTTTGGATCCAGATAAAAAAGTCATTCCCCTAGATATCTTTCCAACCGATATCATAGAATCAATGTCGGTGATTAAGGCCTTTTCTCCTGAATTGTATGGCGACTTTGCTGGCGGAATGATTGACATCCGTACGAAGCGTTTTCCAGAATCTAAATTCCTCAAGATTGGTGTGGGTTCCACATTTATTACCAACACCACTTTTAAAGACTTCGACACCTATGCAGGTACCGTGAATTTGATCAATGTTGGAAATGGAACTTCTAGTCAAAACTGGGACTTAGCTCAGAGCCTTTTCGATAACAACACGCAACTACCTAACGATATAGATCCGTTCACTGCCAATTTGAATCCTACTAGAACTAGCGCTTCTCCAGCTGGGAGTTTTAATATAGCCTACGGAGACTTGCATGAATGGGGATCCGGTAAGAATAAAAAAAGCTTAGGAGTTTTGCTTTCGGCTAGCACAAACAATGGATACCAAACGAAAGAAGGGACTTACAAGTTAATCAACAACCAAAACGATGTAAAGCTTGATTACGATTACATCAAATATCAGCAGTCATCTAGTTTAAGCGGCTTAGCCAATTTGCATTTGGACCTTGGAAAGTCGGCGAAAATCAACTATAACTTCTTGTATACGCGTTTATTAAGCAATGAATCTCGCGACACTTGGGGAACGCATTTTGATTACAGCAGCTCAATTTTTACTCGACGATACACAAGTAAACGCAATGAATTAATGTCTCACCAATTGCTCGGCCAACACCGTTTGACTGAGCGATTTGAAATCAAATGGGCGGGAAGTTTCAATCAAGCTAATTCACATGAACCGGATCGCCGCCAATTGGTATACCTGTATGATGCTGAAGACGAAACCAACTCCTACGTTTTTAATGCCATTGACCGCTTAGATAATCATCGTTTCTTTAGTGAATTACAAGAAAACGAATGGGCGGGAGACATATCTACGAAATATGTAGCTGCGGGAAATACGAAAAATCCAAAAGTTCTACTTGCGCTTGGTCTACAAGCAAAAAACAAGCAGAGAAATTTTGATTTTCGCCAGTTCATTTATGATTTAAGCGCATTTAGCAGCTCTTTCCCTGGAGGAGTGGATCCCATGCGACCAGACAATTATTTGAATGCAGCAAACATTCAAGATGGTGTTATTGAAATTGAAGAAGTCAACAATGCTGCTTCTTTCCATACATCTACCCTATCTATTCTTGCTGCATACTTACGAGCAGACTTAAAATTGGCATCTAAGCTAACAGCCACTTTGGGCTTGCGAGCAGAAGATGGAAAGCAAAAGATATCATACAGAGATCAACAGCAGCCGCTCTTTGAGAGAGAGAATGAACTTAGTGGCTTAGAATTATTACCAAGTTTGGCCGTAAAATGGGAAATCGCTGAAAAAGATCAGTTGTGGCTAAACATGAGTAAAACTATTTCTCGGCCAGGTTTTAAAGAAGTAGCACCATTCGAATTTATTGAGGTTTTCGCAGGAGTAAAAACCATCGGAAATCCTGATTTAATAAATGGAACAAATTACAATGTAGACCTTCGCTTTGAAAGATTCCCTTCACCAGGGCAATTGATTTCCTTGGGATTGTTTGCCAAATATTTAGATTCTCCCATTGAACAAACCATGTTGGCAACTGCCAGTGGTCGTTTACAGTCTTATACCAATGCGGAGTCCGCCATAGTAATTGGAGCAGAAGTGGAATGGAAAAAGAAACTTACTGCAATTGTTCCAGATTTCAGTTTATTCAAAAACCTTAGTGTCGGTTTTAATGCGAGCTATATCCATTCAAACGTAAAAGTGGGTGAAACGGATAGTGGAACCAACATTCAAACGAATACAGAGCGCGCCCTACAAGGTGCTTCTCCCTATTTAGTAAATGCTGATTTGTCTTGGTCAAAAATTCGTGACAACAGCAGAAGCAACATTACTTTATCCTACAATGTATTTGGAGATAGAATTTTCGCAGCGGGAATTCAAGGACTTGGTGATGTTTACGAAACTTCCGCAAGCACTTTAAACTTAATTGCTCAGCATGAATTCAACAGTCGCTGGGGAGTAAAACTATCTGCAAGAAATCTTTTAAATCCGAAATTCAAATACGTTCAAAACACGGATACGGAAGATGTAGAGCTAGAGACTTCTACAAGAGGAATTTCTATCGGCTTTGGGATAAGCTACAAACTTAAATAATACTCAAACTAACTTTTAATACTTATCAAAACTCTAAAAGAGACCATGAATTCAATTTCAAAATTAAGCTCATTACTGTGCCTTTTGGCACTTGTGTTTTTCGCTTCATGTGGTGATGATGAAAATCCTGATACGGATCCAGATCAAAACTTTGTGGTCGAGGAAGTAAGCATCGACGGTAATACCTACATGCAAATTGCAGGTACCATTGATTCAAATTACACCTTTAGCTCCGACCATGATTGGTTGCTCTCAGGGGGTATCTTCGTAGAAGACGGAGTAACTTTGACAGTAGAAGCAGGAACAAATGTTTATGCTGCTGATGATGGAACGGTTCCTTTCCTTTCTATCCTTCAAGGAGGTAAAATTGAAGCGAACGGAACGGCTAGTAGCCCAATCGTTTTCACAAGTATTAAGGATATTACTGGAGATGCAAGTCCTGGTGACTGGGGTGGAATCATTGTAAATGGCTATGCTAACATCAATGTTGGTGCCACTGCTGAAGGTGAAGGCGGAACAGGTACATATGGTGGAACTGACGACGAAGACGATTCAGGAACCATTCGTTATGTACGTGTAGAGTACGCTGGAAAATTCTTGGGTACAGACAACGAGTTAAATGGTTTTTCTTTCAATGGTGTTGGTCGTGAGACTACGGTTGAATACATACAAGCTTACAAGGGTTCTGATGACGGTATCGAATTTTTTGGTGGCGCCGTAAAAGTGCGTTATGCTGTGTCTTCTGGAAACCAAGATGATAGCTTTGACTGGACACACGGATGGAGTGGCTCTGGTCAATTTTGGGTTGCAGTTCAAGACGGTTCTAGTGATCGAGGCATTGAAGGAGACAACAATGGTGATGACAACACACTAAGCCCGTACTCTGAGCCTTCTATCTCTAACATTACTTTGATTGGAATCGACGATGGAGATGGTGATAATCAAGGAATAAAATTGCGTGAAGGAACCAAAGGACAAATTGCTAATGTAATCGTAACTGGATTCCCTAAAAGCGGAATTCAGGTGGAGCACGATGTAACTTTGGCAAACATGAACGATGGTTCTTTGCGTGTACGAAGCGCGAGAGTTGATACCAACGATCCTTACGTAGCTACAAACTCTGACGGTGAAGCAGTTAATAACATTTGGGAAGACGATGACACCAATTCTACTTCAGGAAGTGGCTTGAATGGCTACGTTGGTACTGTTTCTGAAAACGCTACAAATCCGAACGATCTGGGTAGTTGGTTCGATGAATCAGCTGATTATGTTGGTGCGGTTCCTACGGGAAGCGATTGGACAGCAGGCTGGACAAGAGCACTATAAAAAAATAAATTACTTATTGACGGTTCGTCTGACCATAGGTTGGGCGAACCTTTTTTTTTATAAAATAAGTACCGTTTCCTCCATTTACTTATTCTCGGAAACAGGAATAGCTTTGAAATCTCAACTTTTGAAGGAAATAAATAAATAGTTAGAGAAGGAATGTACTTTAATAAGTGACTGAAATAAAACTGGTTCCCGACGAAAGTTTTTTTTTCAGAAATACGAGGCAGAAAATCCGGACACAGCAGGGCTTTGACGAGGCTTTCAAGCGAACTAGATTTAAAAATAACATAAGGCTGGGAACCAGTTCAAATCGGACAGTTATAGACCTTACATCTCTAAAGAAACCGCCGTTAATATTTTGATAACCTAAGAAAAAATTTCAGTTTCCCGAATAAAAGGGGCGGTATTGTAAATAAACAAAATCTCCCTCTTTGTAAGCAATTTTCGAGTTAAAGATTACTTCTTTTCCCGAAGCATGTTTTGCTGTAACAATAAATATTTGTCCTCGAAAAACTAGTGAGCTGACTACAAACTTCTGCTCCTCTCCTACTTTCGTATTCCTTGCAGAAATTTCAATTGGACGCAGAAGTCGCTGACCGGAAGGAAGCATATAAGCTTCAGGGGCTTCTGGAAAAAGCAATTCAAACTCTTCGCCAGAGTATAAATTTGCTAGTCCCATAAAATGAGCCACAGAAACACTATTCGATAGAAAATACAATTCTCTGGGACTGCCCTTTTGCTGTATTTTTCCCTTATCAATAAATATCAGTTCTCGGCAAAACTGAAAAGCATCTTGTACTTGATGACTAGCCAATAATATCGTTGTTCCTAATTCTTCATTTATTTTCTTCAGCAAACCAGAAGAAGCCATTCTTGAGGATGGATCTTGTTGACTAAATGGCTCATCCAACAAAAGCACCTCTGGAGCCTCAGCTATTGCTCTAGCTATGCAAAGGCGTTGCTGAAAGCCTCCAGACAAATTCACTGCTTTTTCTTCCCACTGGTTTTCAAATGCAAAAAATCTCTTAAGAAATTCGAGTTTTACAGCGCGTTCTTCTTCCTCAAATCTTCTAAGTTTTTGTTCTACATTTTGAGCAACTGTATGATAAGGTAAAACCTCTGTCTTTTGATCTACCCAAGCCATATCTGGATGCCCAGGTAACAAAGCATCGTATACACGATCCATCGATACTCCCTTGTAAGTAATATTACCTGCATCTGGAACCAAAAGCCCATAGCACAATTTTAAAATCGTACTTTTTCCTGCGCCATTCTCTCCTAAAATTGCAGTAAAGCTGCCGCTGTCAACTTTCAAGCATATATTTCTAACAATCGGGCTTGCAACAGAAGAGAAAGACTTGCTAAGATTTTCAAGATTTAACATAAAATGCTACTAAAATCCGTCCTAATTTGTATTTTACTATCAATAGATCAAAGTCATTCCCCTTGCAAGAGATCACTCACCAACAAATTCTGCTAGAAAATCTACTGTCTAAGATAGGTCAGGCTGCAATGATAGTGGAAAAAGATGGAAGTCTTTTGGCTAAAAACGACCTATACAATCTTTTCGCTGACAAGCAAAACCAAGCTAAGAGCAATAATGCAGCGTTCTCAAGGAAAGGGGTAAGGCAAGAATTTTTGACTCATTTATTAAGCGAGGAAATACACACTTTTTCACTAAATGAAGGAAAATGTTCTTGGGAGGTATTAAGTCAAAGCCCGCTACTTATCCTATTCACCTTCACAGAAAGCCACAAGAAAGAAAAAGCGCTAAAAACCTTTCGGAATCTTATCGACCTTGAAAGTATTCCGCTACCAGCATTTATTACCAGAAAGAAAGAAAATCTCGTTTTCTCTAACAAACTTTTCTGTGAAGCTGTGGGCTACAAACAAGACGAATTAAGAGATTTGCCTCTTGATCATTTTTTGAGTGAACTAGATGGAGTCTATTTCATAAATTTAACAGACCAAGCATTCACCAAAGAAATCCCATTAGAAAAAAAGTACCTCCTAAAGAACAAAGAAAGAAAAGGGATTTTTTCAAAAATAAATTCGATAGCAATAAAAGGAACCAATAATGAAATGTTTCTTCACTTAGTTATTGAACAACACATTAATGAAAATGATCTCCAGCAAACAATAAATGAAGCTTGCTTTTTAGATCAAATTTTAAATGCCATTCCCAACTACATTTTCGCGAAAGATGAAAACGGGAAATTCATTTTGGCCAACGAGAAAACACTGGACATCTTCGGGATAGAAAAAAAGCACGTGCTTGGGAAAACTGATTACCAAATATTGGCTTCAAAAGACAGAGCTAATTTCTTCAAAGAAATGGATCAGCGGGTTTTAAAAACTGGCAAAGATTACATTTACGAGGAATCAGTAGTGGATGAAAAAAACAACTTGCAACATATGCGAACCACCAAGTCAGCCATTAAATCTTCTAGTGGAAAAACAATTGGCGTCTTGGGAATGGTCGAAGTTCTCACAGAACTCAAGGAGAAAGAAATCGACATGGCTACGGCACAGCGTTTAAGTTCCATTGGAAGTTGGACCTATCATTTAAGCACGCAGAAAATAAGCTACTCTTCTCAGCTTGAGAATATCCTGAAAAATATTGTTCATGAAAGTTTGACTCTTGAAGAATTGTTGCAATATGTGCCGGCGGAATACAAAAGAGCGGTTTCAAGCAAAGTAAAGGACTGCATAGACCATCAAAGCGCGTTCGATATCATTCACCCAATTCAGTTACCGAGTGAAGATATTATTTGGGTAAACACGCGAGGAAGTATTCAATATGATGTCGACAATGTTGCACGAAAAATGAGCGGCACAGTTCAAGACATCACCGAAAGAGTTATCCGGGAAAAAAACTCAAAACGCTATAAACACAAATTACGATTGGCACTAAAATCTGCCAACATGAGCGCCTTCAGCTATTTGGTCGAAGGTGATTTAATAAATGTCGAACGAACTACATTTAATCACTTTCCATTACTAAGGGAACAAGTAAGCTTGCCACGCGATCTATTTATTCAATTTATCGAACAAGCTGACTATCCTCGATTCGAAAGACAGTTTTTACAATTACTAAAAGAACCCTGTCAACAAGGTGGAATTTTTCGAATTTCAGTTCCGAACTATGGCGTTCATGACGTAGAAATTTTATGTTCCAGCATTTTCGATCTAAATGGCAATTGTACAGAAATTACTGGTATTGTTCAAGACAAAACGAAAGAGCGCGAAGCCAATTTAAAGGCGATAAAGGTTAAAGAAGCACAGGATCGATTGGCTTGGGAAATGGAGCGCAAGCGAAAGGAACTAGAATTAAAAGCAGAGGCTAATATTAAACTCAAAAAACTAAACGAGGAGATTGTAGAAAAAAACCAGGCTATTTCCGTGCAAGCAAAACACCTATTGGATGTAAATTCCAAACTAAGCGAACAGCGAAAAAAAAGGGAAGAGCTGATCGATCAATTGAGTGCTATTACCAATAATGTGCCTGTAGGAATAGCACAGCTCGATTCGAATTTGAATGTGCACTTTGTCAATAACACCTTGTGTCAATGGTTGGCGAAATCGGAAGAAGAGTTAATCGGCACTAATGCCAGAACTCATGTAGGGGAAAAGTTATATCTGCTAAAGCTATCGAAATATAATGAGCTTTTTCAAGGCAAAACGGTGAGCTCTGAATGGACGATTCATCATCATACGCAAGAAAACAAGGAAGCCAGAGTTAGCTTGGTTCCGCAGAAAGATAAATATGAAAATCTGACGGGACTGATTTTATTGCTAGAAGACATTTCACAGCTTCGGGAAAAGGCTCGTTCAAAACTCAAGCATGAGAATATAAGATTGGAAACCATCGAACAAGCTTCCAAACTGGATGAGCTAAGACAAGCAGAAATAGATACAACGCTCGAAGAAAGAGACCGGCAATTGGCGCACATGAGTGTAGTTTTAGCTGGAAAAAACGTCCTCTTAGGAAAAATCAAAAACGAAGTTCTTAAAATCAAAGGAGAATCGGAAGAGGTACGACAAGTACGTTCTTTATTAAGTGCTGTTCATACTATTGATCAATGGAAAGAGTTCGAGTTACGTTTCACCAAGATAGCTCCACAATTTTACAAACGTTTACTCGCGAAACATCCAAGGTTGAGCAAATCAGATTTACGTCTATGTGCTTTTCTTTCTATGAACTTAAGCACTAAAGAAATTGCTCAAATAACGCAGCAAAATCCCTCAAGCATAAAAGTGGCTAGAAGCAGATTACGAAAAAAGCTCGTAATGACTACAAAAGATGGCAGTATCGCCAAATACTTAAGCAATTTTTAATCTTGATATTGAACAAAGTCAGAGGCTTATTTTTACGATTGAATTACTAAACACCTATTTTTCAACAATTGAACGTCTGCTTGATTTAAGAAAAGTCAGCCAAGGATCAATCCATTCTTAATAGTTTGTAAAATTTGTCGCTTGGATAAGGTTCCCAATCTCTATTGTATACCTTTTGATAACCTATTTCGAATTTTGTATACCTTGTGTAACCTTGGATAGTAAATATTTCTTCTTGCAATTCATATTTTTATAGATGTCTAGTGCGGGTTCGAGAGTAGTTTGTGTCCCCAAATGGTATTGTGTCCTGTTCCCCTTGGCATAGTGTCCAGTGTTTCGGGCCTTCACTAGATTTTTCATTTCTCAACATTATCAAAAAGACCAATCTGCCCTTCCAAGATTGCCTTTTCTTCGGTACCTCCATGTTGCCAGCAACGATCTGTCAGGGTCAAACGTTGACAATGAGCGGCCAGGCCATCCACTTCTACAGGAAATCCACACTTTTTCCCTTTGCTCTTCTTCGGAGACAAGTTGACTGCTGCTAGTCCTTCTGATTCGGGGCCCACCTCGTGCGGGATGATTTTCATTCTACCGTAAGCGTCCCACCTTCTCCATCTGTGCACCGGACAAAAGCTCAAATTGCCCTCAGCTTCGCGCTGGCAATGCTTACCGTTCTCGGTGTAACTGTTACAAATTATCTTCATTTGCTTAGCTTGAGATTTACATCGAATTTATTAGCAAGATAAAACATTCTATCTTTTCTAGCTCTGCATAAAAAGGGTCTGGCTTTTTACTGTGTAAAGATGATTTATAGAAATCAGAAAAGGGAGCCCGAAAGCTCCCTCTACCACATCTAAAAATCTAAACCTGAAATCATCTCTAAAACTATTTCTTTATCATTTTGGCAGTCAAAATCTCGCCATTCCGACTGTAAGATCGCACGACATAAAGTCCGCCCTTCAATTCATAAACGGGAATCACTAACTCGTGACTTAATCGATTCAATTCTAAACTTTTCACTACTCTTCCTTTGCTGTCAAAAATCTGAATCAAAGCGATCCCAGACTGAATCCCATCAGTTCCAGCTTCCATAAACACATTGTCTCCCCAATCTCCTCCTTCATGTAAGTAAATCTGCAATTCATCTTGCACAGGATTGGGCGCTACAAATAACTCACTGTTACTAACATCTACTCCAGACCAATCATAATTAATGGTATTAAAAACCGTATTGGTAATCACTGGCAAATTAAAATCAAATTGAATGGCCGCACTGTTTTCGATTCGAGTTCTATCAACCACATCTGCATTAGGCACAATCTCAAACTGAATAAATCCATGGCTTGCTTCTTCGTTAGCAGTACTGTCTGGAAGATTAATATCATTAAAAGTCCAAGTCAGAATTCGTTGATCACTAATTTTGAATTCATAATCATGGCTAATCGCTCCCATTTTCAAACTCTTAACATCAACGCTAGCTGGTAATGTGTCGACGACCACAATTCTAC
>CALFBW010000456.1 GCA_937951415.1 uncultured Chitinophagales bacterium
CTAAAGTTTCAACTTAGAGGCGAATCACTGATGCATCCATTTTCGATAGGCTGCTTTTTGTTGCAAAGAGGTTTCACAGTGAAATAAACTGAATTTAAAACGTAAGAAAGCCCCAACGTTCATGGCTGACGTGAGGCTTTCCCGACCCTGTTGCATAACACAACAGATTTTAATTTTTCAGTAAATGATCATTATGAATTTACGGGCTTAATCGGCATTTCGTATACATTCCATTGTTTGTACTCTTTACCTCCAATTCCTTTCAAACCACGCGTCATCATTTCATTGTTCTTCAAAATCCAACTCCCGTCACCGTGCTTTATACCTATCTTTTTTGCTCCTTCCACTAGGCCTCGATATAGGACTGCATCGATTCCTTTCTTCTGATACTCGGGCAAAATGCCTAAGGTTATTACTCTGGCATATTTAATTTTCTTCTTCTGAGTAAAGATTTTTAGAAAATTAAATGGGAAAAGTTTACCATTGAACGATTTAAATATAGCGTTGTAATCTGGAATTGCCAAACCAAAGCCAACAGTTTTACCTTCTATTTCTGCAAAGAGAATTAATTCAGTCGCGGCGATTGGCTTTAATTCGTCGGCCATAGCCTCCAATTCTCCATCTGTAAGTGGTACGAAGCCCCAGTTATTTTCCCAGGCACTGTTGTAAATATGACGGACTTTTTCGATTTCTTGCTTCATCTTGCTTTTGTCGATTTCCTTTAAGGTGATATTGTACCTTTTCGACACAAGTGCAGTTCCTCTTTTTATTCTTTCATCGCTTAGAACACGTTCAGTTTCTAGTTCATATGCGACTAGTTCTGTTTCTAAGACAAAACCATAGTTTTCAAACAATTTTTGATAGTAAGGCGGATTATAAGACATTAATAAACGCGGAGAATCATCAAAACCGTCAACAAGTAGTCCGAATTCATAGTTTGAAGAAGGACTAGCAGGGCCCTGCATAAATTCATAGCCTTTTTCCAATAACCACTTTTTCGCAGTGTCGAGAAGAGCATTGGCTACTTCTTGATCGTCAAAACTTTCATAAAATCCACAGAAACCTACTTTGCGATTTTGCGTTTTTACGAAAAGTGGATTATTGACTGCGGCAATTCTTCCAACAATTTTATCTCCTTTGTAAGCAAGAAACATTTGGAGAGTTCCGTAATCATAAAAAGGGTGTTTCCCAGGAGTGAGTAGTTTTTTTAATTCTCGAATAATAGGAGGTACCCAATACTCATTGCCTTTGTAAATTTCCCAGGCGAATTTGATAAATTCATTGGTGGCTTTTTTGCCCTCTATTTTTCGTACTTCAATACCCATTTATCTTAAACTTGGCTGGTAATTACTCCTAAATCTCTACCTACTTTTTCGAAAGTAGACAATACTTTATCTAAGTGCTCATCTTCATGCGAAGCCATATAACTTGTGCGTAGCATCGAGTGTCCTGGCGGTACCGCTGGTGGAATAAATACGTTCACAAAAACACCCGCTTCGTATAATTTCTTCCACATTAAAAATGCCGCTTCGTCATCGCCAATTTTTACCGGAACAATTGCCGTTTCTCCGTCCATGATTTCAAAGCCAATTTCTTGAAGACCCCTTCGAATTTTATTGGCATTATAGGCCAGCTTGGTCACTAGTTTAGGCTCATCAATTAAGATTTCTAAAGCCGCCATGGCTGCAGCAACGGAAGGTGGAGTCGGAGAGGCACTGAAAATCAATGCTGGAGAATGATGCTTTAAATAATCAATTACTTTTTCCGTTCCCACTACGAACCCTCCTAGGGAAGCAAGTGTTTTACTGAAGGTGCAAACCGTTAAATCTACTTCTTTTTCCAAGCCGAATTTACTAGCCGTTCCTCGACCTCCTTCGCCAATCACCCCAAAAGCATGTGCATCGTCCACCATCAACTGAGCATCGTATTTTTGGGCGAGACTAACCAATCCTGGTAAATCAACTACATTTCCGAAAGTGCTGAATACTCCATCGGTCGCAATGAGTTTTCCAGACCCTTCTGGAATGCTCTTTAAGCGACGCTCCAGATCATTCATGTCGTTGTGCTTGTACCGTAGTACTTTGGTTCCCATGCTCGAACCAATCATGTTTCCCGCATTGATGCTGGCGTGATTGTCTCGATCCGATAGAATGTAATCATGGCGGCCCACTAAGGTAGAGATGACACCCTGCCCCGTCTGGTAACCTGTACTGAACAGCAAGCACGATTCTGCACCCATAAAGGCAGCGATCTTTGCTTCTAGTTCTTCGTGCAAGTTGATGGTTCCCGTGAGGTATCTTGATCCAGAACAGCTTGTGCCGTAATTATCAATCGCCTTTTTTGCCGCTTCTTTTACTTTAGGATGAGCGGTTAAGCCCAGATAGTTGTTGGAGCCCGCCATAACGACTGGTTTGCCATCCATATAAACGACCGGACCCTCGCTTCCGGAAATGGGACGAAAATAGGGATAAATACCTCTTTCCTTGATTTCGGCAGCCCTAGTGAAGTTGTTGCATTTGTCAAATAAGCTCAAAGTTCTTACTTTTTGTTAAGGTGCCTAAAGATACAGGTCAGTAGTGGATATAGTGCCAAAAGCTAGACCTATTTTTGCAGTATGAATCTTGAAGAAGCATTGGTAAAGACGGCAGTTGTGACGGGAGCAAATGGGTTTGTTGGTAGCCATCTTTGCGAATTGTTGAAGCAAGAAGGCTATCAGGTTCGCTGTATTATCCGTTCTAGTAGTAATACGAAGTGGCTTGATCATCAAGACTTAGACTTGCATCGAGTTGGACTTACTGATGTTGATGCCGTGGCTTCGGTGCTGCAAGGAGCAGATTATTTGTTTCATCTAGCAGGAACGACTAAATCCATTGATGAAAAGGGCTTTTTCGATGGGAATGTCGAGACTACCCGAATTGTTTTAGAGGCAGCTTTAAAGGCAGAACTTAAAAACATAGTAGTAAGTTCGAGTTTAGCTGCAAGTGCTCCTGCAAAGAACCTAGAGCCAGTTACGGAAGAAACACCTTCTCAGCCTTTCTCTATTTATGGTCGATCTAAGGTAGCGCAGGAGCAATTGTGTAAGTCTTATGATGATCGATTGCCTGTTACAATAGTGAGACCTCCGATCATTTATGGCCCAAGAGATACTGAAGTGTTGCTCTTCTTTAAAATGGTGAATTCTTCTTGGGTGACACAGGTAGGAAAGGCTCAAAAATACTTGAGTGCTGTCTATATAAGTGACTTAGTAAGAGGCTTAAAGGAAGCAGCTGAATCCGAGAAAGCCGTTGGAGAAACTTTCTTTATTGGATCGGAAGAGCATTACAGCTGGCGACAGTTTTCAGAAGCGATTGCCTTCAAATTAAACAAAAAAGTGCGCTACATCACCATTCCTTTGTTCGTCTTGAAGATCGTTGCCTTCCTATCAGAAATGCTTGACCGATTGCGAAACAGACCTGCAACCTTAAATCGTGAAAAGGCAAAAGAAATGGCACAAGAAGCCTGGATTTGTTCTCCTGCGAAAGCTGGAAAGTTTTTCAATTATCGACAAGAAACATCGCTCGAAGAAGGAATTTCTAGTACTATTGATTGGTATAAAAAGGAGAATTGGTTGTAGCAGCCATCTTAGCTAAAATGCTTTACTTTTGCGCGTTGTAGCCACTATTTGGCTGCTTGACTTAGAGCGATCGTTTTAGCAATGACTACTGATACTTCCGGAAACCGTCATGTTCTCTTAATTTCATGCCCCGATGAAAAAGGCCTTGTTTATCGTATTTCCAAAATTATTTATGAGCACGACTTGAATATCTCCAAAAATGGAGAATTCGTAGATCAAGAAACCAAGCAATTCTACATTCGATGTGTTTTGGAAGGAGCACTTGATCGAGTGGCTTTGGTGAAAGAACTGAACAATGAGTTGCCGGCAGGTTCAATCGTTGACCTTCGAGAAAAGCGGAAGAAGAAGATATTGGTAATGGGAACGAAAGAGTACCATTGCTTGGCTGATCTCTTGGCAAAGAATCACTTCGGAGATTTGAATGCCGAAATTATGGCCGTGATAAGTAATCATGATCACCTGCGAAAGTTAGTAGAACAATACGATGTGCCATATCATCACATATCGACTTCTGGCTTAAAGCGGGAGACACACGAGGAAAAAGTCTTGAACTTGCTCAAGCAATTCGATTTTGACTACTTGATTTTGGCGAAATACATGCGCATCTTGACAAGTAGATTTGTCGATGCCTATAAATGGCAAATTGTAAACATCCACCATTCGTTTTTACCAGCCTTCATGGGCGCTAACCCATATGGGCAAGCACACGATCGTGGAGTAAAGATTATTGGGGCAACGGCGCACTTCGTTACGGATGATTTAGATGAGGGACCGATCATTCATCAATCGGTGACCAATATTGACCATGAATTTACCCCTAAAGCCATGGCGAGAGCTGGTAGAGATGTCGAGCGTTCGGTATTGGGGCACGGATTAGACCTTGTTTTTAGTGATCGGGTAATGATTAATGGGAATAAAACCATTATATTCTAGGCCTAACTTTAATAGAATAACATTCACTTAATAAAACTTATATAGAAATGGGACTTTTTTCATTCGTCAAGAATGCTGGAGCAAAATTGTTTGGTACCAAAAAGAAAGAGGTAGCAACTCCTGAGGCACCGGAAATTAAATTGACACAGGAAGA
>CALFBW010000457.1 GCA_937951415.1 uncultured Chitinophagales bacterium
TATTGGTTTCCAAATCTCTGCACAGGGGCTAGCGGAAAAACTCGTATTAGAAACGAGCGAAAGTACAGCGGAGTTATCGGCTCGAAAACTGACCGATCAACTCACGGTTTTATTGCAATTGGAACCTGCTCAAGAGCAGGGAATTTATGCAGCCAATTTGAAAGCAAATGTGGCCTTATTAGAGCTAAAAGATTTGCGTAAAAAGAGCTTAAAGGATTTGGTAGATGCAGTGGATGCTATCCATGCAAACCGAATTGAACGTATTAGAGAAGTCCTCGCGGAAGATCAATTAATGCGCTTTGATGAATGGCGTGCAAAAGAAGATTCAGCTGCCGTGAAACGTCAACTATATGTGCATGAGAATCGTCAAAATCGCATGACCCGACCGAGCCCCGAACAGTTAGAAAAGAAAGTTCGTAGCCGAATTCTTGCTACTGATAGCACTGAAGTTTGCTTGGAAGACAAAGCCCACTTAATGACTGAACGCATGAAGAAAAAACTGGACTTGAACCCAGAGCAAACCAATCAAGTTTACGACATCAATTTGCAAAGTATCGAAGAGGTACAATCTTTAAGGAAACAAGATCGACTATTTCGATTAAAGACTTTGCAAAAGATGAAAGTACTTAATGTGGAACGCGATCTGGCAATCACTTCCGAATTGAATGACGAACAAGTAATTACTTTTCAACGTTTGCGACCAGCGAAAAAGGAAAAGAAGTAGGAACGAAAGAAAACGAAAGACTCGAAAAGCTTAACTTGTAATCGATGATTACACAAGTTGCTTTCAGTCTTCCTGCTTACCCTAGAGGGTTTCACATTATCACCGATTTGCTGCGCGCACAAATCACTCCTCTACCGAGTGCAGGGATTTTACATGTACACATTCTGCATACCTCAGCAGGTTTGAGCATCAACGAAAATGCCGATCCTACCGTTCGCGTAGATTTCGAAAGCATCTTCAATCGCTTAATTCCTGAAGATCAGGATTTTTACACGCACAATTACGAGGGCTCCGACGACATGCCTGCTCATGTAAAGAGCAGCATTGTTGGTAACTCGATCAGCCTGCCAATCTCAAACGGAAAACTAATTTTGGGAACTTGGCAAGGCATTTACCTTTGCGAGTTTAGAAACCGAGGAGGTCGTCGTAAATTAGTAGCCACAATCATTGGTTCTTAAATAAACTACGATGAAAAAGTACGGCGCTCTACTTTTACTCTCCTTTGCAATGCTCACAATTTATTCTTGCTATTGTGGAAAATACTATCCATCTGAGGCCACGGAAGCCCATTGGGAGGCGGAGAAAAAAGCGCAAGAACAATTAGCTGCAAAAAATAAAAATGCGGGCACAAATAAAGCAGCTAATAAAGCAGATGAGGCTAAAAGCGGCAATGCTACAGGAGGCGCTACAAACTTGCTGCACTCCAGTGAAAAGTACTTTACCAATATGCGCCAGTTGACCTTTGGAGGAGAAAACGCGGAAGCCTATTTCAATTTTAAGGGCGATCAATTGGTTTTACAAATCACGAATCCTGAGGAAGGGGTCGACTGTGATCAAATTTACTACGGCGACATTCCAAAAACGGATGCCGAAAAATTCGAAGCTCAACTGGTGAGTACAGGCAAAGGCCGAACAACTTGCTCTTATTTCATGCCAGGCGATGATCGAATTATTTATGCATCCACTCACATGGCAGATGCTACTTGTCCAGAAACGCCCGATCGTTCTGTCATCAAAAAATACGTTTGGCCAATTTATGATACTTATGAAATTTACATTGCCGACTTAGAAGGAAACATTTTGCAGCAACTCACAGACAATGAATTCTACGACGCAGAAGCCACTGTTTCTCCCGATGGAACAAAGATCGTTTACACTTCTAATAAAAGCGGTGATTTAGAATTATACGTCACGGATATTGACGGTAAAAACGAAATTCAAGTTACCAGTGGATTGGGATACGACGGTGGTGCATTTTTCTCACCAGACAGCAAGAAATTGGTTTTCCGTTCTTCTCGCCCAAAAACAGGGGAAGCCATTAAGGAATACAAAGACTTATTGAAAGAGGGCTTGGTTGCTCCAACGAACATGGAACTTTACGTTTGCAATATTGACGGCTCTGACTTGCGACAGGTAACTGATTTAGGTAAAGCCAACTGGGCGCCCTTCTTCCACCCTAGCGGAGAAAAAATCATTTTCTCTTCCAATCACGAAACTGAAAGAGGTTTCCCTTTTAATTTGTACTTAATAAATGTGGATGGAACGGGCCTTGAAAAACTCAGCCATGACGACACTTTCGACTCGTTCCCTATGTTCAGTCCTGATGGCAAAAAACTGGTCTTTTCATCCAATCGCAACAACGGCGGCGGACGAGATACCAATGTATTTATTGTCGATTGGAAGGAGTAGGAAAATTATTTCTTAATAAATAAAAACGGGAGCCGATTCGTTGTGGGGTTCAGCTCCTTTATCGAATTCAAGTTATAAATACAGACTCCCTTTATCGACGAAATTACAGAAATTAGAAATTATTTTGCTCAAGAAAATGGGCACAGTCTAACTGGCAGAGTAAAAATCTCACATTCAAAAAATCATTTTCTCTTACTAAATGGCAAATAAGGCTGCTCACGACCCAAACGATGCGAGTAATACCTATAAGTAGTCCATTTCATTTCATCAATATGAAAGACAGCATCAAAAACCGAAGACCACTTTCCTTTGAACGGATAATAAAAAAAAGAAGCTTCAAATTTTTGTGACCCTAGAGCTTTCAACGGTAAAAACAGAAATGGCTTATCTAATCTACTTAACTCAGCTTCAAGACTCTTTCTTCTAGGTTTTTCAACTGGTCGCAAGCAACAGCCTGGGATGCCTGAATAACCCGAAGAAGTTGTAAAGGCAATGGAATAAAC
>CALFBW010000458.1 GCA_937951415.1 uncultured Chitinophagales bacterium
CTTATAGATGGCAGTAATAGAAGAAGTACAACATAAGTACAACAAAGTCTCTCTTCTTTACTCTTGTAATAAAATGAGAAAACTCATAACTCACTGACAAGCAATCCAAAACCAAAAAAGGAGCTATGAACTTAATCATAACTCCTTTCTCTTAGTCGGGGTACTAGGATTCGAACCTAGGACCCCCTGCTCCCAAAGCAGGTGCGCTAACCGGACTGCGCTATACCCCGATCAATATTTTCATTATCTCCGATTTCCGAAAAAGGAAAACAAAGCGGAGAGGGCGGGATTCGAACCCGCGGTACCCTTGTGGGGCACGGCAGTTTAGCAAACTACTGGTTTAAGCCACTCACCCACCTCTCCAATGAACTTAAAAGAACATCACCGCCGTAGCGGGAACGCAAAAGTAAATACTTTTTATGTAACTCGCTCGAATTATGGATAACTTTTAGCGAAAAATTTGGCTTTTTTCCTACCCTTTGGCCACATGAGAAGGATTGCTCGTCGTTCTAGAACTGCTAGAGGCTGCATTCAGCGAATTCTAAGCTAATAAGTGAGCTTACAATGAAAAATTTCCGCCAGCAATCCTCGCCCTTCGTTGCTGATGTAGAGCGCTCCCTCTGGCGAAAAGCAAATGCCTTCGGGCTGCGAATACTGCCCTTCGTGCAAAAACTCGATGTGCTCCAATGCGCCATACGAATTGTACACCAAAAGCAACTTCCCCTGAGAGCTGATTAAGAATGTCCGACCGTCGCTTGGGTGGATGGCAATGCCCGAAGGGGCGAACTTTTTCAAGCGCGCTCGATACGCCTTTCTGGTGTGCGGATACATATTGGTTGCAGCTGTACTGCGCTCGAAAAAATCCAGCAAGTCAAGGTCCAATATCTGCATGACTGGTTCTTCAATGAATTCCTTGTCTTTCACCGACCAAGCATAAACAGCCCGCTCCTTTTTACGCTTCTTCTTTCCTTTCAATGCGGGTTCGCCCTTACAAGCGAACAGCAACAAATCCCGCTCTGCATCGTAGGCCAAGCCCTCTACATCGTTGCTGGCACTCAAGGGAGTTTTCCAATCCTTGCCCGCCTTGTCTTTTCCCAATTTATAGGAATGTAAATCTCCTGTGTGCTCTGTTATGAAAACTCGATTTCCCACCAGTTCTATTCCCTCAAAATCGGCATTCTTTCCAAAATCACGCTTTTGTACTACCTTGCCCGTCTCCACGTCGATAAAATACAAAAGTGCCTTTTCGTCATTTATTGCCAACAACTGATTTTCCTCGGCATAATACGTCAGTCCCGAAATTTCTCGCAATTCCTTTTCTAAATAAAATACTTCCTCGATGCACAAATTGGTTTGTGTAGAAATACTTGTAGGACTAGCATCAAGAAATGACCAAAAAGAAAACGAGAAAAATAACGGCACCAAAAGCAGCATAACAGCAAGGATAAAACCGCTTCTTCTTTTATTATTTATTTTCATTTAAATGGCATTCGGGTTGTCGTGCGATTGAATGGAAATATGCAAATGATCGGCAGTGCCCACATGCCGCAAGGTATTAAAGCCCATCAATCTAAAATAATTTTGTAATAAAAAATTCCGCCATTCTGTGCGATCATTGGTACGTAAATCTAAAGCATGCGCATAACCATCTGATTGCTTATAATGCAAGGAACGCTTCTTCGTCTTCAAGCCCATTTTTGCATAATCTTCCGGCTTCCGATTGCCGTCGGTAATAATCAAATCTTCGTCGAGGTACGCCAAGGTACTCACCGCTAATCGGAGCACAGGATGTACTTCATTTATTTCCGATGCCACTTCAGCGGTTTTCATATTATCGCCCGACATAAAGAAAATACCATTTATTACAAAAGCAACCACCAAGCAAATGGACAGCAAAAACCGCCCACGCAAATTGCCAATTCTCCCGGTAATTTGATCGTGCACAAAACTAAAAAACATCAGCACGAGAAAGGCGCTAAAGAACACGCTTAAGGCTATGGCCAACCAAGCATTTAATTCAAAGTAATCATGAATAAAAACCGAAGAACGAATGAGCAAAATAAACGGGATCGTCAGCCAAAAAACCCATTCCAGTATTTTCGATAAAAGGTATTTCATGCACTACAAATTTGATCTTTTCTTGGCAATATTTTCTACAAATCCATGAGCGAGTTATCTTGTGGGCATGGAAATTTGGGATTTGTACGATGCCGATGGTCGCCTTACTGGCGAAACAATGATTAGAGGGGAAGAAGTTCCAGAAGGCAAGTATCATTTGGTGATGCACTTTTGGGTGCTGCGATCGGATGGGAAAGTGCTTACGCAAAAACGCGCCAAGGATGTGAGCCAGTGGCCGAGCTACTGGAGTACAACGGGTGGTTCTGCCCTTACGGGAGAAAATAGTACGGATTGCCTATACCGCGAAGTGCAGGAAGAAATAGGCTTGGATCTGCATCGCTGGGCAGCGCCCAAATTAGTGCTGCAGCGCAAACTGCGTGAATTCCTCACAGATGTGTTTGTCCTTAAAGCAGATATAGCTCTTGAAGAAATAAATATTGGTCCCGAAGTGGAAGATGTTCGCTATTTAAACCGTGAAGAAATGGAGGCTATGATCAAAAAAGACGAAATGGTTCCTTTTAGCAAGGCCTACTTAGATGCCTTATTCGATGCCTAAAGTGCCCTGCATGTAGAGCACCGCATTTCCCGACAAGCAAACTCGATCTCCTTTCAAATGACAAGTCAACTTTCCTCCACGCTTCGATAATTGCGCTGCTTCCAATTCATTCTTTCCCAATTTATTCGCCCAAAATGGTGTTAGACTCGTGTGCGCCGAACCTGTTACGGGGTCTTCATTAATCCCTACAGCTGGTCCAAAGAAGCGCGAAACAAAATCGTGCTCCTCTCCTTTTGCGGTGGCAATGATTCCTCGTACATCTAATGCTTTCAGAGCAACAAAGTCGGGCGCCAATGCTTCCACCTCAGCTTGCGAAGCATACTCCAACAAGTAATCCGTTTTACCTTTGTAAACGCCTTGCGGATTCGAACCCATAGCCTCTAACAATCCTTTAGGAGCTTCGGCCGCTCCTAGGGAATCCGCAGGAAAATCTAGCCAATAGCCGCGCCCTCCTTTCCGCACTTTCAATGTTCCCCTTGAGCGTGTTTGAAAAATCAGCTCTTCCGTGTTTTGCTCATAAAATTCAAACAAGACCGCAGCGGAGGCCAAGGTCGCATGACCACAAAGCGCCACTTCGGCCAATGGCGTAAACCAACAGATCTCATAGCTTCCGTTTCCTCCCAGAACAAAAGCCGTCTCCGACAAATTATTTTCCGCAGCGATTGACTGCATTTTTTCGTCGCTTAAGGCTTGCTGCAAAACCACCACGGCAGCAGGATTCCCCTCAAACAAACGATCCGCAAAAGCATCTACTTGGTAAATAGGCAAAGACATAAAATTTACTTTTTAGTCATTATTTATTAGTAATAAAAAACACTACGCCCTTTCTAGGCTATTTTCTATTTGTCCTTTCTCACCGCCTTCTGGTCCGTAGAACAATACCCAGGTCATAAAATCTGCTGAATAGTTGACAAAACGGTGTTGATCTCCAGCAGCCACAAAAAGGAAATCGCCCGTTTCAAAGGCTGTTCGCTTTCCCTCCACTTCAAAGAAACCACTGCCACGACTTACGATATACACTTCGTCTCGTGTATGCGGTGTTTGCAAATCTTCTGCTCCAGGAGCATACAATTCCAAAGACAATGATCCATTCTTAAAGAAGGTTTCGAATAAATTATTCGACTTTTTCAAGGCATCAACTGCTGCCTTTAGTGCTACTTTATTTTTCATTGCTCCTACTTTTATTAAACCACACTCTTATCAATTGAATACTCTCCAAATTAGTTTCTTTTAGCAGCCACTAATTCTAATTTTATGCCATTAGGATCTTCAAAGAAAACTGCATAATAATTCGGACCACCGGCATATGGATGTTTATCTGTGTATAAAATGCGCACACCTCTTTCCTTCAGCTGCTTCGTAAAAAGATCTACTTCCTCTC
>CALFBW010000459.1 GCA_937951415.1 uncultured Chitinophagales bacterium
TTCCTCCCTCTTTCTTTTCTTCTCCTCTTTCCTCCAATCCTCTTCTGATTGTTCTGCATTAAACTCAATAAACTCCTCGTCATCTGGTTCGTCACCAAAAACATCTACTATTTCTTTGTCGACCAATCGAAAAACAACCCGACGATTTTTATCGTGGTCAGACTCTTTGCACTTTGAAGCACAATCAACCAGCGGATCTCTTTCACCAAATGGAGCCAGTTCAATTTGCTCCTCTTTTATTCCCTTAAACAACATCAAAGCTTTAATTGCCTTTGCTCTATCACTCGACAGGACTTCATTTGCTTGGGCATCTCCCCGATTGTCGGTATGTACCTCCATCAATATCTTTCGTGAACTATTGGCCTCTAAGTAATTAATCACTCGGTCAATATCTCCGTAAGAAGCCGGAAGAAGGAGCGCTTTTTTCGTCTCAAATTGCAAATTCGAAATGCCCAATTCTTTGTTTAGGATCTTACCATCGTTTCTGCCCGCCAATACTGCTACATCAGGCGCTTCCGTTTTTTCGACTGGACGATTCTTTTTTATTCTTTCAAAGTAATAAATATCATCTGCTCCAGCACCTCCTGGGCGATTAGACGCAAAGTAACCAAAGTCATTATAAGAATCGCTACTATAAGAAAAATCATCGGCGGTAGAATTAATGGGCGCTCCTACATTGTAGGGCTTTCCCCATTTCCCCTTGTATTTCTTAACCCGAAAAACATCGAGGCCACCCATTCCTGCAAAACCATTTGAGGCAAAATACAAGCTCCCATCTTCATGAATAAATGGAAACAATTCATTCCCCGCAGAATTCACCTTTTCTCCTAAATTCACAGGTGCACTCCAAGAGGTATCTCTGAGTACGGAAAAATAAATGTCAGTTCCTCCATAACCGCCTGGCATATCAGAAATAAAATACAGCTTTTCCCCGTCAACAGATAAGCTAGGGTGCGCGATGCTATAGTTAAGGTTGTTGTGCTCAAAACTTACAACCGATTCCCATTTCCCTTTTTCATTTAACTCTGATTTCGCAATCTCTAAAAGTCGTTGATCGCTGTTGGGATTATCAAGAGCATTTCTAGTAAACCACATAACATCTCCAACAGTGTTAAAACTGGCGGGTCCATGATGATCGCGGGCATTTATTTTTCCCTTTAGTTTCTCCGGTTTTGAATAGGCACTATTTGCTGAACGACTTGAATAGAAAAGTTCGTGAAGCACTGATCCTCCGTCAAAACCAGATCCCTGACTATCCTCAGCACCGGTATAAACAATACCATCTCTCCAAAAAACAGGGGCAAATTCGGAGTTAGGCGTATTAAATCCAGGGGCTTCTACGAGGAAATCTTTTTCGTATTTACGAAACTGATCAAAATCCGTACAGGCCTTTGCCCAGTCTTTTGCAGAAGGATCGATGCTCGCATATTTATTAAAATAAATAGTTGCTTCATCGCAATTCCCCATGCGCTGCAAAACTTTTGCATATTCAAATTCAGCCACTTTTTCGGCTTCCTTCTTATCTAGAATATACTTATACCATCGCGCTGATTTCTCGTAATTACCAAGTGCATCATAAGTGCGCGCTAATTGATGACGTGCAGTTTTATTGTCGTCATACATCAGTACTTCACGATAAAGCGGCAAGGCTTGTTCCCACTTTCCTTTTTCTGCGTATTGGTTGGCTTTTATTAACAAACCTTGAAACTCCTGCCCTGCTAATTCCCAGAATAAAAAGGAAAAAAGAAAACAAACCAGACCAGCGATGTAATTGTGCATTTGCATAAAAAAAATTCTACTCTTCAGAATTAATTACGACTCTTGATGAAAAGGATAGGCGTAATGCGTTGGCGGATCAAATGTCTCCTTAATAGTTCTAGGAGAAACCCAACGCAACAAATTCAATATCGAACCTGCTTTGTCATTGGTTCCAGAAGCTCTAGCTCCTCCAAAAGGTTGTTGATTTACAACGGCTCCTGTCGGTTTATCATTTATATAAAAATTACCCGCAGCATTTTTCAGGCGCTCCGTTGCCATAACAATTGCCGCTCGATCTTGAGAAATAATAGAACCCGTCAAGGCATAAATAGAAGTCTCATCGACCAATTTCAAGACTTGCTCGAATTTCTTTGGATCATAAACATAGATCGTCAATACTGGTCCAAAAATCTCTTCACAAAGCGTACGATATTTCGGATCAGTGGTAACAATAATGGTAGGTTCTACGAAATAGCCTTCCTTTTTCGAATAGTTACCCCCAGCAATAATTTTCGCTTTTGAGTCTTTCTTCGCTTTCTTAATGTAGCTCGTAATATTATCAAATGACTTTTCATCAATGACAGCATTAATAAAATTGCTAAAATCATCTACTGGTCCCATTTTAAATTCACCCACCATTTTCAGCAATTGCTTTTCAACTTTAGGCCAAATATTCTTCGGGATATAGGCTCTAGATGCTGCAGAACATTTTTGTCCTTGGTACTCAAATGCTCCTCTAGCCAAAGCAACAGCTGTTACAGCTGGATCAGCACTACTATGTGCAACGACAAAATCTTTTCCACCTGTTTCTCCAACAATTCTTGGATACGACTTGTACTTGTGAATATTTTCGCCAATTACTTTCCACATGTACTGGAAAGTTCCAGTTGAGCCAGTGAAATGAATTCCTGCAAAATCTTTGTGATTGAAAACAACATCCCCCGCCACCGGGCCGTCGGTGTAAATCAAATTAATCACGCCATCTGGCAAGCCCGCTTCACGGAACAATTCCATCAAAACACCTGCTGAATAAACTTGTGTGTTCGAAGGCTTCCAAACAACAGTATTTCCAAGCATTGCCGGACAAGCAGGAAGGTTTCCTGCAATAGCCGTAAAGTTGAATGGTGTTACTGCGAAAACGAATCCTTCTAAAGGACGATATTCCATTCGGTTCCAAATTCCAGGATTAGAGTCTGGTTGGATGGCATAAACTTCCTGCATGAAATAAACATTGAAACGCAAGAAATCAATGAATTCACAAGCTGCGTCGATTTCAGCTTGGTAAGCATTTTTAGATTGCGCCAACATTGTTGCTGCTAACAATTTATAGCGGTATTTAGGACCTGCTAATAAATCGGCTGCTTTTAAAAAGATCGCTGCACGTTCTTGCCAAGGCATCGCTTCCCATGCTGGTTTTGCTTTTGCTGCGGCATCAATCGCTTTTTGAACATGAGATGCATCCCCATAATGATAATGCCCTAATAAATGCCCCGTCTCATGAGGTGGATGCATTGGACGCAAATCATCCGTTTTTACCTTCTTCCCGCCAATCCACATGGGGTATTCTACTTCTTTCGACTTAGCTTTTGCTAATGCCTTCTTTAGTAGTGCACGTTCTTCTGATCCTGCAGCATAAGAGTATACTGGTTCGTTAGCTGGATAGGGTATTTCAAACATTCCTTTAGACATATTTCTAAAAATTGGTGGTTGGTGGTTTTTTGACGGAATTCTTAAACGTCAAACTATCATTTACGCGGCCGTCTTCACATCGAACGATTCGACCGGGAAATTTTTCAAACAAATTATAATCATGTGTGCCGATAAAGGCAGCAGTTGAAGTCTGCAAACATATTTGATGCAGTAATCGCATAATGTCTTCACTTGTACTTGGATCTAGATTTCCAGTGGGTTCATCTGCCAAAATCAATTCTGGATCGTTTAATAAGGCACGAGCAATAGCAATACGTTGCTGCTCCCCCCCAGATAACTCGTATGGCATAGCATGCCTTTTATCGATCATGTAGACACTTTCCAAAACCAATTCAACGCGTTGGTTCATTTCTGCCTTTGACTTCCATCCAGTGACTTCTAGTGCAAAAAGCAAATTGGCTTCTACAGTTCGATCCATCAATAGCTGAAAATCTTGGAATATGATTCCTAGCTTTCTTCGCAAGAATGGCACTGTTTTCCAACTTACATTCTTAAGATCGAAGTCTACTACACGCCCAGTACCAGATTTCAATGTCAAATCTCCGTACAAGGTTTTTAACAAGCTAGACTTCCCCGTTCCTGTGCGTCCTACCAAATAGACAAACTCCCCTTCCCGAATGTGTAAGTTCACACTGGATAGAATGAGTTTTTCTTTTTGATAAATATCGACGTTGTTAAGATCGACTATGATCTTCTCTTTCATGAAAGTCTTTATGCAGCCCAAAGATAGTGAGAATGTGGCTATTAAGCAGCTGATTACATTTTAGCTTAGGCTTGTAGAATATCTATATATATGAAGGCTTGAGGCTAAGAAATACAAGGATAAACTTAGCCGAACTGCGAGTGTTATTTTGTGGTAGCTCCTTTCAGCAATCTACTGCTCGACGAGGGTTTGCGTTTTATCTTTGTAATAAAAAAGATGCGCGTAATCTTTATGGGTACTCCTGACTTTGCAGTGGCAAGCTTAGCAGCTTTGGTGGCCAGCAAGCATGAAGTGGTGGCGGTAATCACGGCTGTTGACAAACCAGCAGGAAGAGGTAAGAGTTTGCGCCCTTCGCCTGTGAAGGTCTACGCAGAATCTCAAGGGATAATGGTGCTACAACCCAAAAACTTGAAGGCTGCTTCCTTTAACGAAACTTTAGCAGCTTTGAAAGCAGACCTGCAAGTGGTAGTAGCCTTTCGAATGTTACCTGCGATGGTTTTTGAGATGCCTCCACAGGGAACCATCAACTTACATGCATCTCTCCTTCCACAATATCGCGGTGCAGCTCCCATTAACTGGGCCATTATGAACGGTGAAACGGAATCGGGTTTGACTACTTTCTTTATCCAACAAGAGATTGATACGGGAGCTATGATTTATCAGGAAAAATGCGCCATATCAGACGAAATGACCGCTGGTGAACTTCACGACGAATTGATGCAGCTGGGAGCCAATCTTGTCGTTCGAACGGTGGATGCTATTGCGCAAGGAGATTATCCCAAACAAGAACAAGTTCAAGAAAAGGAGTTGAAAGCAGCACCAAAGATCTACAAAGATGATTGCAAAATAGATTGGGACCAACCTGCAGAGAAAGTGCGCAATCACATTCGAGGGCTTTCGCCTTATCCAGCAGCTTTCACTTATATTGATGGAAAGCGAACGAAGATTTTTCGCGCTAAAAAAGGAGGAAGCAGCGCTGAAATCGCATCGGGTACTATTTATTGTGACAATAAAGATGCTCTAAAAATCGCTTGTTCAGATTTCTTCCTAGAGATTGAAGAGCTCCAACTAGCCGGTAAAAAAAGAATGGCAACAGAAGACTTACTCAGGGGTTATAAGTTGGCTGGAAAGTCAACAGATACTCCTACTTAGGCTTGCCTCCATAGTCATCTGCTCTACTTTTTATATAACAGCGCAAGAAAGCAAACCTCATTTGCGAGGCAGCGCTTGCCAAATTTTAACACTCTTATCATTTACAGTATTATTTAAGTCCCAATAAGTCAGACAAATGGCGAGTTTTCTTGCCATAATTGTCAGACCTTTGCGTCAATCACTTTCAAGAAGGATAACGAACGCCAAAAGAAGCCTCCATCAATCTGTTCGCTATCCTTTTGTAAAATACTTAGCGCCAAATTCACCGTAGTAGGACTGTGAAACTAATCGTTGTTTGCCATGAAAAAGCTGCTCCTTATTTACTTATTTATTTTAGCAAGCTCTACCCTCTCTGGAAATGAGGATGTCGTGCTCCCCATTGAAAATCTCGGAGTGGTATCCCTTTGTCAAGGAGGCCTCTGGAACTTTAGTTTAGAAAGTAATCCTGACTTCTCTTATACTGCTTTGTATGAAGGTAGCTTAGTAGAAGGCGGCACTTATTATTGGTCATTGACAGATGGAGGGCCAGCTCTTGTCCCTCAACCGGGAGAAGTTCTTATTGCCGAAGGAGAAAGTTTGACCTATTGGTTGCATTTTAATTTGAATGACACTTGCTCTAGGAGTGCTCCAATTACGGTTTTAGGAGCATCTATTCCGATACTTGAAGGAAATGAATTTCCTCAAACTAACCCCTTGCCAGTTTGTAGTACATCTGGAATTCTAGATGTTGAAGGGGAAGCACCTGATGATCTAACGGGAGGAAGTCCCATAGGCTCTTGGTACATCATTAATGGATTTGGAGACCAAATCCCGTATGAAGATCAAGTCTTATCAGATGGCGATGAAATGCTTTACATAGCGGTAAGTGGTAATCCATTAGTTTGCATAGATCAAGCGGCATATATCGTTGAATTAACTGCCCCTCCCGTCGCACCAACTGCTTCGCCATCTTATAACTATTGCGAACTACCCCCTAGCCCAATAACAGTAACTGGTGCACCTGGTGCGACTTTCAATTGGTATAACTTACCAAGCGATGGTGTAAGTGGGGCGAATAATGAAAACTATTTGC
>CALFBW010000460.1 GCA_937951415.1 uncultured Chitinophagales bacterium
CTGTTACACGAATAGCATATTCGCCTGGACATAAATCGTCGAAAACATCGGGTGGAAAAAGTGTTGCATTAATTTTTATCGGATCACCGTCGCAGTCTGGATTGTCCCACAATTCGAAGAACCATTGATTGGCACCATCAATCAAGTCACTGTTGGCATTGAGTTCAATGATTCCATTGCAGGCTCCACAAGGAGCTTGAGTTATTGTTGTAAAAGCAAAGCAATCGGTTGGCGTTTCCCATGCTACACAGACTTCGGCTTCATCGTTTGTGCTGTCAATGTCGTATTCATTCACGGAAGCGATGGAAGCTTCATTGCAAAAAGATTCACCACCAATAAGGGTCAAAACTGTTATGTCAATACTCGTACAGCTGCCATTGGCCAAACTAGGAATAGCCCATATTCCAGTTGCAGGATCATAATTACCAGTGCTTGATTGAAAAGCCAACGAACTGGATAAAGCATCCAAAACTTCAATATCAGTGGCTGGGTCTTCACCATCGTTACACACCGTAATTGTGTAAGTAATCGGCATGCCCAAACCTGCTTCACTTAAATTAGCTGTCTTTTCCAAGCGCAAGTCTATGATTTCACAAGGCAAGCTTCCGTATTCAATTTGCACCAAGCTACTTTGCGAACATTGTAATTCATCAACCACCACAGCCGTGTAATATCCACCAGCCAAACCCGTGATTGAGTTTCCTGTATGAATGGTATCACCATCGGAGTTTATCCAATAAACCAGGGCATTTCCGTTTCCACCTACTGCTTGCACTGTTGCCATTCCATCTTCTCCATTTTGGCAAGTCTCCTGTACGACCTCAAGAATTTCTATTTCAATGGGTTGAGGATTTTCTAATGTGATTGAAGCTTCCAATACACAATTATAGGCATCGGTCATTGTTACGCTGTACGTACCCGCACCCAAATTAGCAATGCTTGCACTAGTAAGATCAGTAGTACTTGCTCCTGTACTCCAATCGAATGTATAAGGTCCAGTGTTGCCTATTACGTTCGCTTGAAGACTTCCTTCGATTCCATTACAAGCAACACTACCGGTTTGGGACAAGGTCAATTCAGGAGCTTCCCCGCCACCAATTTGAATTGGAGGCAAGTCCCATTCACAACCATTATCAGCAACAATCGACACCAAGTAAGTTTCGGGCTCCAATCCACTGAAAGTATAATTTTCCGTTCCCGCAAAACTGCTACCGTCGGGGTAAATCACGTAGGTGTAATCTCCTGCTGCACCCGCATTTATTACCACTTGTCCATTGCTCTCTCCGCAGGTAGCATCTATAATGTTATAGGTAGGTTCTTGACTTTCGCCGGCATCTTCAAGAATGATCGGTTTAAATATCTCTTCGCAGCCTGCCACTGTCCCAGCGAGCCCTGTCACTTTGATGGAATATTCACCCGGGCATAAATCATCGAATACATCGGGAGGAAAAAGGGTGGCGTTCAACTTGATAGGATCTCCTGCACAATCAGGATTGTCCCATAATTCGAAGAACCATTGATTTATGCCATCCGCCAATTGGCTATCTGCATTCAATAATATTTCTCCGTTGCATGCACCGCAGCTTGGTTGAGTGATTTCAATGAAAGCTGAACAGTCATTGATAAGAACTGAAGCATTTATTTGCAAAGAAATTAGCAATAAAAATGCAATAGAAATAAATGTAATTTGTTTTTGAATATTTTGGTACCAATGCAGCTTTCTACAATTGGAGGAGTTGGTCGATAAAGTTCTTTCCATAGTTTTTGATAGAGTATTTCAAATATTAGTTTTGGCTGGAAGCTGACTTTAAATTCTAGAGAGATTACATCTTGGAATAAAAGAAACAGACTCCAATGGCAAATAGAAACTTAGGGGAAAGTCCTAGTTGTGGGGCTTAGGCTGAAAACTACAAAGGGCATGTACTCCCTTGCTTTTTAGCAGTCTTTTTGGCAATAAATTTTAGTAATTAATGGCTTCTAGTGGAGAGACCGTGTTTTTTATTTATGCAAACACTTCTTACAATTGATGGCTCTACATTTCCCGTCTATGCATTTCACATAGATAGAACAAGTAGACCAATCAATTACGACTAAGCCATTGAAGGTACATAACATCAAAAGCAGGTATGTACATTCATTTATTGTGCAGCTAATTCTCAGCGAATAAATCTGCTCAATGCGGTAAATAAAACGAAGAACGACTAAAGTCACTACTCAATAGCCTTTCTTCTTGTAAGTAAGTATTTCTGGTTAAAACACATCGAATTATCCAATCGTTTTGGCAAAAATGGATAAAACTATGCACTAGTTAAGCACCAAGATTTATGCCAAGGGAATGGAATTAACACAGAATATCAAACGTAATAAATAGCAGCAAGCATATCAATTTCATATACATCTGGTTGAATTTTACTATGACTAATTTAAAAATTAACAGATTGCTAATTTATTGAATGTGAACTATTTAAGAGACATTTATTATACAAATAAATACAGCTGTTTTGGGGATATAAAGTATGCAACTATCCGACTTAAGCATGGATGTTTTCGAAGCTACTTTATTAGAAAGCCTCGCCAAAACATTGTTGAACCTGTGTTTTCTGCCTCGTATTTACGGGAATAGCTTCGTTCAATTTCAGACATGTACAGACAGGGTCTTCCTAAGCATAAAAAATCATAAATGCTTTCACCGAAGACTATTGTAATATTATCCCGATAATTACGTACAAAGCAAATTCTAGAAACTGGCTATGAATTGAAATTCTTCAAATAAACACACTTTTATTAAGAGGGAGAAGTCTCTTTAGTGACTACTATAAATGACTTTCAAGATGGAAAGCGATTGCTTGTTTTTGATATATATATTTCCTTTTCGAGGAAGGCAGCTGAAATAGTAGCACTTAAAATTATCCTGTTAAGTGAGGGGGTAATTTCATTCACAAACTCAATTTGGAGGTCATGGCAGAAATTTCTAATTGATCCAAGGAAGCTTCTCTCCGAGAGGCCTCAGTCTTCTATTTTACTTGTTGCAGTGTAGGTGGGGTAAGGCGATTAATATTGACTTTGGAACACAACAAAAAAAGCCCCCTCCTTCGAAAAGGAGAGGGCTTCTATCTTACATGAGATGAATATTCATCTCTGTATTCTTACTAGTTCTTGATAAATCGAGTGTTTATCATTTCTTCAGCTGTTTGAATTGCTAAGATGTATGAACCGTTCATCAATTGGCTTACATCGATTTGGATGTTTCTCCATCCAGATCCAGCTTCAACAGAAGCATCTTTAACCAAACGACCATTCAAGTCGTAAATCATTACCACCGCGTTAGCAGGTAATTCAGTACTCAATTCGAAATTGATGATATCTGAAGCTGGATTAGGATAAGCATTCGTGATTGCCAAGTTCTCCAATGAAATAGTTTCCACTGTCGATTTGCCAATTCCACCGCAATCTGCCACTACGTTGATGTGAACATTCACTTCTTCACAGTCGCCATTTGCATCACATCCTTCAACCACTACAGTTTCGTCACCTAAGAATCCAGGTAGAGCTAAGTAACGGAAGCAGTTATCTCCTAGATCCAACAAGCTACATTCGAATGTAGTGTGTAGATCAGAAAGTACAGCATCCTCGTTACAGAATTCAACACAGATATCAAGTGCCACAACTGGCTCAGCACACAAGCCGAAGATATCGTTGTCACAAATCTTCATTGGCTCGCAATCGATCACAACGGTTGTTTGATCCATTCCCCCGTTGCCATCACAAATCGTGTATGTGAAGCTATCTTCTCCGCTAAATCCATCGTTAGGAACATAAGTGAAAGTATCGTCACTGTTCAATGTAAGCGTTCCGTTAGCAGGCTCAGCATCTCCGTCTTGTAGACAGATTGTTAAATCATCACCTTCTAAGTCAGTATCGTTTGCCAATACGTCTAAGATCATGCTAGTCTCTCCACAAACAAAACTGTCGTTGTTCGCATCAGGGTTTGCATTATTCTCTGCATCACAATCTCCTACGAAGATTTCGTAAACGATGTCTTGACACTCCCCTGCATCATTGCAGAAGGTCAATGTAACCATGTCATCTCCTACTAATTCGAATCCAGGAACTGGTGTGTAACGAATACAACCGTCATCCATCAATTGTAAGCTACAGTTAAACACTGAAACAGACTGAGTAAGTGTAACATCACCCAATTCTGAACAAACATCTTCAGGACATAACATTAATGGCTCGATCGGACCAGTACAGAAACCTTCCAAGATAATCGTTTCACATCCGTCGCCATCGCCATCACCGTCGCCATCGC
>CALFBW010000461.1 GCA_937951415.1 uncultured Chitinophagales bacterium
GTGACGATCAATTCTAGTGGAAACCCTTGAAGCGAGTCAGGAAGATTCATTGGGCTCACTGTTTGCCCAGGAATAGAAGGAAGTAGATCTTCCAATTCCAAATTTAAGTCATTGCTAATCCACGCTTCCACACGTACTTCCTCGTCTTCGTAAATGCATTGTTCGCATTTATAGCCATCAATTTCTTTTACTTTTCCGGTGCAATTAAAAGGAACGTCTTCCGCTTTTTTACACGAACCTTCTTTTGGAATTCCCGCTCTTTGATCCTCCAATTCAGACAGCGCATCAAGAGGATATTTCATCGCCATGCTTTTGCTTTCCTCTTCGATGATCATCATCATTTCATTTTTTCTTTGATTAACAATAACTTTTATTTCTCCTTTTAATTCTTCCAATTCATCCAAAAGGATGGCAATATTGTCCTCCTTAATGTGAATTTCCATCGACAAATTTTTAGCTTCAGGACTATCGATGTTCATCTTAACGACACCTTCAAAAGAATCTTGAGCTACTAATTGGAAGCTGATCAATAAAAAACAAAAAGTAAAAAAGGCTTTCATATTACTGACTTTTATTTGGGGAAAATTCGGTTGGTTTTTGATATGGTAAGTATAAACGAATAAAAAAATAAATGCTTCCTGCAAAACTTAAGATTACTTAAAGTCAGAACAGACCTTCAGGGGCGAACCGCCGTCCGCCCAACACGAAGATTACGCCATAGGGGCGAACCGCCGTTCGCCCAACCATGAGGATTACTGCCAGCCTTTTCTCGCTCGGGCAGCCAAGCAGGTTTCCCAAAAAAAAGCAAGGGCGAATCGCATTCGCCACAAAAAAAGCCGCATCCAACGAATCGGACACGGCTCTGAAAGTTTAACTTTCGCCAAAAGGCATTTATTCAATAAACATTAAATATCAATCTTCGCGTATTTCGCGTGCGTTTCGATGAATTCACGACGAGGCGGAACCTCATCACCCATTAACATCGCGAACACTCGATCAGCTTCTACAGCGCTTTCAATGGTTACACGACGCAAAGTACGCGTATCGGGGTCCATGGTCGTTTCCCACAATTGTTCCGCATTCATCTCACCCAATCCCTTATAGCGTTGAATCTTCACCGAATCGCGGTTGCCACCTTTTGCCAAGCGATCAACGCCCGACTCTCGATCCTCTTCTGACCAGCAGTATTGAAAATCCTTTCCTTTCGAAACGCGATACAAAGGCGGTTGCGCAATGTACACCAAACCTTGTTCGACCAACTCCTTCATCTGGCGGAAGTAGAAAGTTAAGATCAAAGTAGAAATGTGGCTACCATCCACATCGGCATCACACATGATGATGATCTTCTTGTAGCGCAATTTATCCATGTTCAAAGACTTGTCGTCTCTGTGGTGCACACCCAAAGCCGTGAAGATGTTTTTGATCTCCTCGTTCTCGTAAATTTTGTGCTCCATCGCTTTCTCTACATTGAGAATCTTACCACGCAAAGGAAGAATGGCTTGGAACATTCGGTCACGACCCTGCTTGGCCGTTCCACCTGCCGAGTCTCCCTCTACTAGGAACAACTCGCTCACTTCTGGATCGCGCGAAGAACAATCTGCCAATTTACCCGGCAAACCAGAACCCGACATAGCCCCTTTACGCTGTACCATGTCACGGGCTTTTCTCGCAGCATGACGCGCCGTAGCCGCCAATACCACTTTTCCCATAATAGCACGAGCAGCTGTAGGATTTTCCTCCAAGAAGTTGCTCAAAGCCGAACTGGAAATCGTTTCCACAATTCCCGTAACCTCTGAGTTACCCAGTTTGGTTTTGGTTTGTCCCTCAAACTGAGGTTCTGGAACCTTTATAGAAAGTAAAGCCGTCATTCCTTCCCGGAAATCGTCTCCACTGATTGCAAATTTTAGCTTTTTGAAGAAACCATTTTTCTCTCCATAAGATTTGAAAACTCGAGTCATCGCACGGCGGAAACCAGATACATGCGTACCACCTTCAATCGTGTTGATGTTGTTAACGTAGGAATGAATGTTCTCGTTGTAGGTCGTATTGTATTGCAAAGCCAATTCTACTTGCACATCATCGCGCTCGCCTTCTACATAAATAGGCTCAGGAATAAGCGGCGTACGAGCCATGTCCAAATACTGAACAAACTCAATCAATCCTCCTTCTGAGAAAAATTCCTCTTGAATAAATTCTCCGTTTTCGTCTTTGTTGCGAAGATCCTTCAAGTTCAAGTGAATCCCCTTGTTCAAGAAAGACAACTCTCTCAAACGATTAGCAAGTGTTTCATACTTGTACTCCAGAATCGTGAAAATCTCGTGATCCGGTTTGAAAGTAGTCGTCGTACCTCGTCGATCCGTGCTGCCAATCTCTCTTACTGTGTAAACAGGCTTTCCGCGCTCATATTCTTGTTCGTATTTTTTGCCGTCGCGCTCCACTTCCACTTTTACGGCAGAAGACAAAGCGTTTACACAAGAAACACCCACACCGTGCAAACCACCCGAAACCTTATACGATCCCTTGTCGAATTTACCACCAGCATGCAATACAGTCATAACGACCTCCAAAGCCGATCGCTTCTCCTTGGTGTGCATCGCTACAGGAATTCCACGACCATTATCCTGAACGGTAATAGAATTGTCCTCATTGATGATCACATCAATGGTATCACAATGCCCCGCCAAGGCCTCATCAATCGAGTTATCCACTACCTCATATACCAAGTGATGCAAGCCCTTAAAGCCCACATCTCCGATGTACATCGCTGGTCGTTTTCTTACCGCTTCTAAGCCTTCGAGGACCTGTATATTATCCGCTCCGTAATCACTCATCCAGATGGTGTTTTTTTCGTTAGTTAACTGATTCTAAACCTAGCTGCAAAGATAGCATTTTTAGGCCTGAAAAGCGAACGATTAAGGCCCTCATTGCGCCCTGTTTAGGGGCTTTAACGCGCTTTTAAGGCACTTGAATTGTAAAGCCTTAGAGCGATCTTGCTTTTGGGAAAAATGAAGGCGTGTTTTGGTAATAAATGTAGGGGCTAGCATCCATCAAATTGCATTGCTTGACCTTGTTGTTTTCTTTGGTCTTACTAATAAATAAATCCTGCAAACGGACGGCTTCCAGAACTTGCTGCATTTACTTAGATCGAAAAGATTCCATTAGTTTAGCGAGTAGGTTTCATTTATTACTGCACAACAAACACAAGCACCAATGACCTACGCAGACAGACTAAGCAAAACCAAAGAGCTTTACCCCTTCGAAAAGTGGCGCCAACTATTCTTCCCCGACGAGGAAGACGACTTTGAAGGCATGGAACAATACACAGAAGAAAACTGCGCCCGTGCCCAAAAGATCTTCGACGACCTCATCGACAACTTGATGGCACTAGGAGAGGATGCCGCTAAGGCCGAAAAGGAGCAACAGTTTCAAACCGCGATCGAAGCAACCAATGTTCTCAGCGCTGAAGTGGAGGATCTCATCGAAACCGGTGAACGAGAAGACCTTTGTGATTTGATCGACGAAATCACCCGAGCGGCCAACCTCAACCCGCAAGACTACGCCAACGGCGATGGCATTGCCGATTTGTGGAGAGCATGGTGATGGGGTGCTGCTTTTTGAATCTTTTAAATAAATAACAAACAATAGGAACTCATCGGTAAATCATTCTGTTTGTTAGCTATTCAAAACAATAGAAATGATGCTTAAGGGACTAGTAGAAAAGTATGGAAAAGAGAAAGTAAATATTCTGACGAAATATCCTTCAATTTTAACCTTGCATAAATTCGGCGACCGAGGAAGATTTACAGATGAAATTACTACTAACGTTGATGGGGAAACTCTTTACGCTTCAGAAAAAATTGATGGTACGAATGTGGTAAAACATCCGCAAATTCGAAGAATTATTGAAAAGATGCTCACGGATTTCGGGTATTTGATTTGGCTGTTATTGAAGACCTAGATATTCTAGAGCAGTCTGTTTCTGATATTTCAAACTGGAGAGAAAGTTCTGCGGATTCATCAATTGACGATACTTTAAGATATGGTCACAAGGTTTTGTTGATCTTGATAAATTGAAATTATACAATTTTAAACAAGTTCCGCAACTACCGTTTGTTCTTGAAAACCATGAACATCAATCTGTTCTTGATGCCCTTGAAAAGTATATCTCCAAAACCAATGTCGCCTTAACGGATAAAGCACTAGGGGGAACGGAAGGTGTGGTTTTGAGGAACTTTGATAGATCGAAAATTGGAAAACTTCGATTTGAAGATTACAAGCGAACATTAAAAG
>CALFBW010000462.1 GCA_937951415.1 uncultured Chitinophagales bacterium
GGCTTGATATTGGATTGTCCAATACTCTTCATCGCCCAGTTCTTCTTGATAGTTGTTAAAAGTCGTTCCCGAACAAATGTTTATTTCTTCGACAATGAAGTTTGCATCAGGATTAAAACAAGGTCCTGGTTCGAACTCCAATACTCCTTCGCATTCGGCAGCACAAGGATTGTCATAGGTTTGCCCATCTGCGCCACAAACTGGATCGTATGCTTCATCGCATTCGCAAGGCTCGCAAGGACCTACAGTAATTAAGTAAGTCGTGTAACTGTAGGCCAATTCTCCGATTGGAGAATAATCATTGCTGGCGATCACAATGGAGTCTACACCAACAAATCCTGCATTAGGAGTGTATTGTAAATGTACTCCATTAGTCGGTCCATAAGGCAATAGTGACAGCAAGCCGTTTTGGGCTTGATATTGGATTGTCCAATACTCTTCATCGCCCAGTTCTTCTTGATAGTTGTTAAAAGTCGTTCCCGAACAAATATTTATTTCTTCGACAAAAAAGTTCGCATTAGGATTAACACAAGGTCCATTTACATACTCCACTCCAGCACATTCGGCAGAACATGGATTGTCATATTGCACCCCATCTATTCCACAAACTGGATCATAAATGTCATCACATTCACAAGGCTCACAATCGTTCACATTGAAAACGTACGTGGTGATACTCCTTGGCAAGTCTTCAGAAGCATAGTTGACTGAGATAACAATAGAGTCTATTCCCAAAAATCCGAAGTAAGGAACATACTGCATTTGCACACCATTATTTGATCCAAACGGCAGGAACGAAACAGATCCATTTTGCCCTTGTTCATCAATCAGCCAATACTCTCCATCCTCTAGATTTTCAATAAATAAATCGAAGGTCGATCCTGCACAAAGTGTGATATTTTCAGTTAAATATTGAGTAGTCAAAGTTTCGCAAGCTCCAAGCTCATACTCTACTCCTTCGCATTCGGCAGAACAAGGATTATCATAGGTTTGCCCATCTGCGCCACAAACTGGATCGTATGCTTCATCGCATTCGCAAGGCTCGCAAGGACCAACAGTAATCAAGTAAGTCGTTATTCTGTAGGGGAAGTCTTCAAATAAATCGTTATCTGCTATTGAAATTGAATCTACTCCTAAGAAACCATCATTCGGTGTGTATTGTAAATGCAGTCCATTGAATTGGCCGTACGGAAGTAATTCAACGACACCATTCTGTCCTTGTTCTTCTACGCTCCAATATTGTTCATCGCCAAGTTCTTCTACATAAATATTGAAAGATTCACCCGCGCAGATTGTTACATGTTCCACCAAATATTCTGTATTCGAATTTTCGCAAGCTCCTAAGTCATATTCCACTCCAACGCATTCAGCTTCACAAGAATTACCATAGGTAATTCCATCACTTCCACAGACAGGATCATAGATATCTGCACAAATGCAATCACAATCATTTATTTCAAACTCCAAAACTTGAATATTGGAGATTAAGCCGGAATTAAAAATGTCGTAGAAGATAATTGTTAGTTGGTCGGGACCGATATAGCCAGGGAAAGGCGTGTAATGTAGAAAATCAGCTGCCAAGCCGCCGTCTCCAAAAGTGATGTCAATGGTTCCGTTATCGGGAGCGATAATATCATAAGATACCAAATCTCCTAGTACTTGAACATACTCCTCTCCTTCACAAAGAGAAATAGATTGCACGGTCGGAGCAGTACATTGATGCAGTAAGACTTCTAAATTTTGCTCGAAAATGAAACCGTAGTCAGGACATTCCAGTCCAGCGATGCCTCCAATTTGACATAAGATCGAGCCTTCCATGTCGTAAATCGTGGTAAAAAAGTCATCACAAGTAGATCCTGGTGCTGGGCCCGTTACAAGATAACTGTTCCCGTTGGCACAATACAATCGTACATAATCATTGCAAATACAATCGCCATCAAGACTAGAAATTAGTTCATCCACCCACTCCAATGACAGGGCTTCAGATTCGGTTAAGCATCCTCCTGGACAAGGCTGATCTTCCCATTGCACAGCACCTGCTGCCAGGGCGAAACAATAATTGGAATACTCTTGTCCATCACAAGCACAAACAGGGCTATAAATTTCAATACAGCCGTCATTAGGTGCATCCGCTAAACACTGATCAAAGCAAGCATTTTCCAATTCAAAGGGCGAAGTACAGCCAGTGCTCGTTAAGACTTGCCCGCTTGTCCATTCATCTATATTTATTCCCATAAAGAAACATTGATCTTCTTGGTTTGTTTCTCCACCTTGTAGACAAATCAAGCTTCCGTCGCATGCGTACACCTCTGCTTCGGGCGCATCCACTGCAGTATCATCTGCCGAGTTTGTGACGATAATCACATCTTCTCCCTCGTAATCAAATCGTACAAATTGACAATAGTTGTACTGCGCCCGTTCTTCCATCCATTCCACTTCGTAAAGTGGATTTTCAGAATTACATGCCGAAAGATCACAACAAGCACCTTCCGAAAAAACAGTCATTCCTGCACAATTTGCTTCGCATGCATTTGAATAAGTCACGCCATCAATTCCACAAACAGGCGCATACTCTTGTGTACAAATACAAGGACCACAGAGTCCATTGGGATTGATTTCTTCACAATAAGTTTCTGAGCAACTTGCGGTATGAATGGTCAAGCAAACCTCGTAAGGCTGGGTAACAGGCTCTGTGTCGATGAGTGTGTTAAAAGTTATGTCACAGGGATTCATCTCTGTAGAACTTTGTCCGTTTCCAAAGCTCCATTCGTAGCTATCTACTTCTTCGAGTGCATCACTAAAATTATCAAAGCATAAAATCGCTGCTTGTGAAGATTGCGGAACATCATCGGTTCCAAAACAATTTACCAATTGATAGGAAAACTGCGGAATACAAAAAGGTGGAGGACAATCTGGGATTGGAACAAAAAACTCTTCGGTAACCGAACAGCCGTTTGCATCTATAACTTCCAATACATGCGTACCATCGACATTAGCCAAGCTATCAGAACCCTGGATTCCATCCCAAAAATATTGAAAGGGTTGTTCACCAAATGCTACTGCTTTTATAGATCCTCCATTTCCAAAGCAATCTGGAGGAATGATTGTGGAAGAACTGGTACTTATAAATGGCCCTTCGTACTGTTGCGCTACAAAGAAGGATGCAAAGGACTTGCAGCCATTCACATCGTCGTAGTTTGCAAAGTAAGTGTAGGGTAGAACAGGTGGGTCATTTATGAAAATTCCCAAACCATCTAAGCCCTCTAGATCTTCCGATAGACTCAAAAAATTTCCTTCCGCATCTGTCCAGTAGATTTCATAATCAACATCACTGGCGACTTCCAAATCTATGAAGCCATCAAGAGCACCCGGACAAGTTTCATTGCTTACAGTACCAGTTAAATCTGGACCATCACTCAAAAAATACGTTCGAAAAAGCTCAAAAGATTCATCTTCAGAATAAATGCGAACCGTGTAAACGCCAGCAACTAATCCATTCACAGAAGTTCCGGTAGCAAAGGCGGCATTAGATGCATCATAGCCTTGATGCCAAGTCAGCATTAAAGCATCTACATCTATGTCAATTCCCTCAAACTCATTAGGAGTCAATTCGAGGCTTATAGATCCATCAGCAAGCTGGCAACCGCTTGGCTGCTCAATACTGGGTTCAATAAAAACAGGGGGTCCGTAAGTGGGTTGAATCCACTCCAATTCTTCGACGGTAAATCCCGTTTCAGTTGTCCAATTGAGTAATTCTTGGTTCAGCAAGTCCTTCAAATAGGCATTATTCTGCTCCTTTCGAATTCTATTGGCGATCTCATCGCCAGTGGTTTCCCGCAGTATATGGCCAACGGCACAAGCGGTATTTTCACTGTCAATAAAATAGGGAATGCTGTAGTCGTAGTGTTGATTAAGTGGAAAATCACCTGCTTGCCAATAGGCGCGTAAAATGTCTAATGCTTTTTCCCGATTTACTAGCTGTTCTTCATTGAAACCTTTCGTTTCTTTCCGCAATTGGTTTTCAACCAGCTGCAGGTGTTTTTGTATAAGTTGCCGTCGATCTAATAACAAGGCTTCTTGCTGCGAAGGAACTGCATCTTCGTGCGCCTCCCAGAAGCTGTTGATTTCGGTGAGTTGCTCCAATAAGGTTGACTGTGCACACAAGGTCGTGCTGGCGAATAGGCTCAGCAATCCAGTGCAGATTACTGTGAGTAGAGGTCTTTTCATCCTGTTGATTTTTTGATATCTATCCCGCCATGGATGCAACTGCAATTTTCGCTCCTTAGTAGATAAAACAAGGTCTGTAACGACAAAAAAAACACATCTAGAAATAAAGCTAATACAATTCTATTGTGTACAATTAATTATATATTCACTAAAAATATAATTAAATTTAAAAATCTTTTGCTATCCTTTCGATATTTTACCGATGGCTACCTGTATGACTAAAATTCTATACACCCTTTCAGTAGTGAAGGACAGCGAATATTACTTAGAAAGAGTATCTTAAAGGCGTATGTCTAGGGGATTTATTGAAAAAGAAATAAGGAGAGAGCACTCAAAAAAAATGGCTGTACTTGTTTCTTCTTTTATTGGAGACGATTGCAGGAAATTCGAAGAATTGCTAGATCACTTTTATTCTGATGACAAACAACTATCGCAGCGATCGGCATACGTCTTAGCACATTGTTTTGATAGTAGGCCTTCCCTGGTCTTACCCTATCGCTCTGCACTTATTGAACATCTTAAGACAGCTAAAGAAAGGCACCCTTCCATTGCGCGCAACATTTTGAGAATTTTTCAAGAAAGCGAAATACCCGAGGAAAAATTGGGCGAACTAGCGCAATATTCTTTCGAATTTTTTGAAGATCAAACACAAACGGCGGGGATAAGAATTTATGCTATGACCGTTCTGTACAATATCTCTAATCGAGAATCAGAATTAAAACCAGAGTTAAAATTAATCATTGAAAGGCAGTTAAGCCATGAAAATTGCACTACTGGATTTCGTAACAGGGGTAGTAAAATCGTTAAAAAGTTGGAGCATGAATTGGACGATTGAAAAATATTGTGGGAGTATTGTTTATTTATTTATTATCTTATTTTCAGCAAGTACGCACGCGCAAAACAACATTGATATACAAGGGCATCGTGCTTGCCGCGGCCTTTTACCAGAAAACAGTATTGAAGGTGCTGTTCATGCGCTACCTTTTATTAACACCTTAGAACTGGATGTGGTTGTTTCAAAAGATCATCAAGTCGTGGTTTCGCATGAGCCCTATATGAGCAGTGAAATTTGTTTTGACTTAGAGGGGAAAAAAATAAAAAAAGCAGAGCAAGAGTCCTTCAATTTATACGAAATGGATTATGCAGAAATCCAAGAATACGATTGTGGTTCGAAGTACATAGAACGATTTCCGAACCAAGAAAAAATAGCGATATCTAAACCCTTATTATCCTCCCTGATTGACACCATTGAAAAACTAACAGCTATAAATGCTCAAAAAATAAATTACAATATTGAAATAAAAAGGAGACACTATTGGGACGAAGATTTTCACCCTAATTTATCGAAATATGTAGAACTTGTTTTAGCTGTTGTCAAAGCAAAAAATATAACTGATCGATGCACCATTCAGTCTTTCGATTTGGAGGTTTTACGATACATCCATAAAAATCACCCCGAAGTTAAATTGGTCTTTCTGACCGTAAGTCGTAAGGGCATAAAAAGGAATATTAGACAACTGGGATTTCAACCATATTGCTACAGCCCCTTCTTCAAGTTATTGAACAAAAGGCAAATTCGTTTTGCTCGAAATAAAGGTATGCAAGTTATCCCTTGGACCGTCAATGAAGCAGAAGACATGCGATTATTGCTTGAATTGGGCGTTGATGGAATCATATCAGATTTCCCTGATGTTCTTCAGCAACAAGTAGAAATTTGGCGATCAAGATCACCCAACGAAACGAATTGACGATATAATAGCTGATCAAAATCGATAACAAACTGCCGTCTATTTTGCCTACTCAATGACTACTAGTTTCTATACATGACTATATAGTCGTGAATTCGATACTACTTAGTAACTTTAGTGCAGAAAAATCAAGAATGTTACGGATTTTAAATACCTTTCTAGTGTGTTGCTTTATAGGACTATCTTCCTGTGGATCAGAGGCTAAGGCTCCTGCTGAGACTAAGGCGGATGTGAAAGAGACGGTGATATCACCAGATCAAAAGAAGCAAAACGTTGAAGCAGCCAAAGCAAGTGCTCGGGTGCAAAAGAAAATAAGGGAAACGGAAAAGAGTGTTGATGCGCTTCTTAAAGACTTAGAAAATTAAACTAAAGCATATGAAATCACTACAATATATAGGCATTACAGTTTTGGCTGTCTTGATGTTTGCAGGAACGAATCTACAAGCTCAAGACAAAGCAAAGGAAAGGATAGAAGTAGTAACTAGCTCCAAAGTAGAGAAAGCGAAACTCAAGAAAGCCGCAAAGCAAGAAGTGTTTGACGCCAAAAGCGCGGACAGAGTAAAACAAGCGAAAAAACAAGGTCAAGTTCAAAAAGCTGGACTTCGCAAGAGCAACAACCTGAGATCGAAAGAGGGGGAAGCAAGAGCTAAAGAAAAAATAGCGAAAAAGCGCATGGAAGCCAATCGAATGCGAATGGCAAGTAGCGGTGAAGCGAATCAAGTTAAGAGGGCTGAACAAGCTTTAAAAGATGGCCAAAGAGCTGTAACTGCTCTTCGAAAAAGGAAGGCAACTGCCGAGCAAAAATTCGAAATCGAAAAGAAATCTGGCAAGCTAAGCAAAGAAGAAATCGCTAAAAAAGAAGAAATTTTGCTTAAAATTGAAGCAGAGATAAGCGAACTTGAAAAAGTGGTCGCTCAAGAGAAAGAAAGCCTTTCGAAAATGGTCAGGGCAAACAGTAATTAAATAATATTGATTTGATCAAAAAAGCGGAACTCATTAAGTTCCGCTTTTTTTTGTGTAGTTCAGTTTAAGATTTACTACAGATTTGTATGTTTGCCTTAAGATCCAAAAATTATGAAATTTACTTATCAACCGTCCTTTTCGTTTTTCTATCCTGTCCTTTTAGCAATAGGTGGCTTTATGGCATTTTATGGTGCTACAAATGAGTTTGACTTAGCCTACCGTCGCCTCACGCTCTTAACCGCACCTTACAGTAGCTACGCACTCATGGCCGCAGGAGCATTATTGATTCTTTGGGGATTGTATAGCATTGTTCAATGGATGAGCAATCGAGGCAAAGGAGGCGAAATCATCTTATCGGACTCAGGCCTCTCGTTTCCAGACTATGCGATGACGGGTTCTACTGATAAAACACTTGCTTACGGTGACATCTCAGAAGTGTATATCAACGAAGGCGATGAGTTTTCATTGATCATTCACACCGATAATGATCGATTCGAATTTGATTCCACTTTATTCTCCGGTGAAGATGCCTACAATACCTTTTGCCAGGAAATTTTGAAGAGAAAACCCCTTACTTCTGACAACTAGTCTTCTGTCCGCCCACATAGTAAAGTAGTATGCAGACACAACTTGGTTCGGTAAAACTAAATTGCAAGCAGGCTGATTTAGCAAAAGGCTAAATCAAACGAAAATCTCAGCGGTCTCATAGCCGTCAAAGGGGTTCTTAAATCTCCTTGACTGCTTCTTTTCCTTTTTTGATAAAACCGCTGTCTTTCAACTTCTCAGCAGCCCCTTTTCCTGATTCAGACTCTGCGCCAGCATTTTCTTTCATGTCTTTGGCAGCATCCGTAACAATCTTCTCCAATTCTTTGAATAGATCACCTGCATCTCCTTTAAAGTTTTCGATGGTCTCTTTGAGCTTCGGATCATTTTTAAGCTTTTCCAGCTGTTCTTTCCACTCAGGGCCTTTTTCTTTCACTTGCTCAGCAACATCCTTCGATTTCTCCGCGATTTGATCAATCAAATCCTTCGCCTTATCGAGTTGTCCGTCTTTATTGTCTAAGACATCTTTTGCCTTCGCAGCAAATTTATCCAAGAAATCTTTCGCCTTATCGGCGGTTTCTTCAATCTTTTGATCGTCTGGACTACCATCTTCCAAACATCCTGCAAAGCCAAAACTCATGACCATCACCAATATTAACATCCATTTACTCATAAAGCTGTTTTTTGCTTATTCACTGTAGTTTCCATTCTTACAACGTATTTGCTAGCAAAAATGGTTCTCCACAGCCTTAAATCTACAGCGGAATCACGAAAATCCAAGCCTCAAAGGCTCTTCAGATCGCTTTTCAACTTCTATTTTTTATTGTTAATAAATGAGAACGAACAGTGAAGAAAGACTATTTCTAAATTCTTTGCCACGAAGAGTGAAAAAAAATAGCATCCAGATTTTCTATGTCTAATAAATATGTAACTTAGACTAGTGCTTTATCAGATGGTTAAAGCGCTCCTCCCTATAGAGATTAAGCTCCTCTATTCCTTTACTGTACAGGCAAATCTGCCTGTGAGCTTGGAATAATATTAAGAATATTACTTAAACCAACTTAATATGTTCAAAAAACTATCTTTTCTTTTCATGGGACTGCTCTGTTTCTTTCTGGGGCAAAACGTACATGCCCAATGTGCTGCTGGATCAATACAGCAATCCCTATTTTCGCAGGACTTCGAAGCCCCAGTTGGCGACGCTGCTTATGCTGGATACGGATTTGGTGAATCCTTCGGAGGAGGCTCTGTAGACTTTTCTGCCATTGGAGGAGGAGCTGGAAACTTTTCCGCAGCGACTGGAACTGCTAACTTTTTCGTAGGAATGGCAATGCCGACGGGCCTAGAACTTCCTACCACTGATTTGTCACAGGTATACATGACTGCTGACATTACTGTTACCGCAGGAGCTGGTTTTGCTTTCCCAATAAATTTAGATTTCAAATTAGAAGATGCTTCTTCCGATGCAGGAAGTGGAGCCAACCTATTAAACTTCCTAACACCTATTACATCAAATGGAACATTCACTGTAGGTGGAGCGCTTGATGGCGCTAGCAACAGTGGCTTTGCTTTCAATGGCAACACAGTGATTGTTGCTGCGATTGCAGATTTCAGTGGAAACGGAATGGGCGATGACATCACCATTTCAGTAGACAATGTGGTATTGTATGCCTGTATTGAAGACACGGGATGTAGCCTTTCAGCGGCAGCAGTTGGATCTCCAAGCGCTTGTGCTGGAGAAAACCTATACAGCCAAGTAGTAGAGTTAACGTATGATTCTGCTCCAGCAACAGGATCAATTGACGTAAACGGAACCATTGTTGCCATTACGGGAAGTCCTCAGCAAGTTACTTTGACCGACTTAACAGCCGATGGTGCAGCAGTTGACTTGACGGCTTCATTTACAGATGAAAACACTTGTAGCTCAACGAGCGCGGCAGCATTTACAGCTCCTGAAGCTTGTTTTGTTGCACCCCCACTTTGTGGAGATGGCTTCGAAGAGCAAGCTATTTTCGCTCAAGATTTTGAAGCACCAATCGGTGACGCACAATACGCAGGCTATGGTTTTGGACAAACCTTTGGAGGCGGTGGAGTAGATGCTTCTAACATCGGTGGCGGCTCTGGAAACTTCCTAGCGACGGTTGGAACGTCAAACTTCTTTGTTGGAATGGCATTGCCTACTGGTATGACATTACCAAGTACTGATCTAACACAAGTTTACATGACGGCAGATATCACCGTGACAGCAGGAGCAGGATTTAACTTCCCCATAAACATGGATTTCAAATTGGAAGATGCTTCATCAGATGCCGGAACGGGTGCGAACTTGTTAAACTTCTTAACACCAATTACTGCCAGCGGAACATTTACCGTAGGAGGCGCTTTAAGTGGAGCGAGTAATACTGGATTTTCTTTTGCAGGTAACACAACTATTGTAGCGGCAATTGCGGATTTCTCTGGTAATCCACTTGGAGATGATATTACCATTTCGGTAGACAATGTTCAACTTTACGCATGTATTCCAGCTACTGGATGCTCAATTTCGGCAGCGGCAGTAGGAGCACCATCTGAGTGTAGTGGAGATAATACTTACAGCCAAGTAGTGGAAGTAACCTATAACAACCAGCCACCTTTCGGATTTTTGAACGTAAACGGTACAATTGCACCTATTACTGGAAGCCCGCAACAATTTACTTTGGAAGGCTTGATTGCAGATGGTCAAGCGGTTGATATTACCGCTTCTTTTACTGAAGAAATTTCTTGTGCAGCGACTGTTGTTGGTGCTTTCATGGCACCAGAATCTTGCTACGAAGCGGGTTCGCTTTGTGGTGACGGACAAAGCTCAACGGAAGTTTATAGCCAAGACTTTAGCGCTCCTCCTGGAGACCCTGCTTACATTCCTTTTGGAGAAAGCTTCGGCGGAGGTGTTGTTGCTCCTTGGAGTACAGGTGATGGGGAAGGAGAATTATTTGCTTCGGCAGCAGCAGCAGAATACTTTGTTGGTTTTGCTTTACCAACAGGAGTTACCCTTCCAACAACAGATCTGAGTTCTATTTACATGACTGCCGATATGACCGTTGAAGCAGGAGCTGGTTTTAACTTCCCTGCTAATTTAGATTTCAAAGTAGAGGATGCAGCAAGTGATGCTGGAACAGGAGCCAACTTATTGAACTTCTTAACCGTCATCAATGGCAATGGAACGTTCCAAATTGGTGGTTCTTTATCGTCAGCTTCGAACTCTGGATTCCAATTCTCTGGCCCAGTAAGTATTATCGCTGCTTTGGCTCGCTTTGGAGCGGGTTCAAACGGAGCCGATATTACCATTACCATTGACAATGTTCAGTTGTACACTTGTATGGATCAATTGTTCTTGTGTAGAACGGGTGCTTTGTACGGAGAACTGCCTATCGAACTGGACGGAGATGAAGAATATACTTGGTCGGTTGATGGTGTTGAAGTCGCTACTTTAGTTGGTATCGAGTTCTTTACTCCAAGAACCACTGGAATTTATACTTTAAGTGTATTTGATCCTGATTCAGGAATGACCTACGTTTTCCAAGGAAGAAATGTAGCAGACATAACAGGATGTTGCGAATTGGATGACCCATGTGCACAACCTGAATAAGAGGACTTAGTAATCATATTACAAGGAACGGCTGACATACTAGTCAGCCGTTCTTTTTATGCTTTCTTACCTGGCAATGCATTTGTCATTTGACAATCACATCCCTTGTATTTATTGACAGCCAGAAGTTTTTAGCTCTAATTTATTGATCAAAGATCAGGTCGACTTTCTCTCTACAAGTCGACTTCATTTCTGCCAACCTCGAATGATTTTGTGATGATGGAACATTTCTTAAAAGTTATTCTCTTTTGCTTATTCACTTGTAGTGTGCAGGCCGCAACCTTCACTGTTACCAACAACAATAATTTTGGAGCAGGCTCTTTTTTGCAGGCACTGAATGACGCGAATGGGAATGGAAACCCAGGCACTGTAGATGTGATTGTTTTTGATGTGGATATTATTTTAAATACCCCAGCCACTACAACTATCGTTGAACCCGTCCATATTGACGGAACAACAGCACCTTCTTATATAGCAGGAACACCCAGTGTCACCATCACAACCTCCTCCACTTTTCAAGACGGAACGATTTGGATATCGGGTGCGGCCGCCAGTGGAAGCATCGTGGAAGGAATAGAAGTTTTTAATGCCAATAAAACAGGAATTCTCGTTGAAGATGCCAACAATGTCAGTATTATCGACTGTCTTATTTCCAGCTCTGGACAAAGTGGAATCACCATGGGAAATGGAGACGGTCATTTGGTAATAAATACTACCAGTACCGATAATTTTTCGACGGGTCTTCAAATCGCATTGGTTACAAATGGCTCTTTTATCGACAATGATCTTTCAGGCAACAGAGGTGCAGGGGTAAGCGTAGGTTCGGGAAGCGATAATACTTTGATGGGTAATATTATTTCATCCAATGGAATTGCCTCTGCTCCAGCGAACGGAGCTAGTATATTAAATGAAAATAACCTAAGCCTGTTGCAAAATAAAATAGGTGTAGATGCTACAGGTCAAACTGCAGCTACGAACTTTCAAAACGGTATATACTTTAATGGCTGTAATAATTTATTGGTGGCAGATAATATAGTTTCTGGAAATGGTTACCACGGAATGGTCGTTGACAATTGTCCTACCGGTGAGTTTTACAACAACTATTGCGGAACGAATATTGACGGAACGATTGTGATTGCAAACGGAGTCAATGCTCCAACACCTGCCCCTGATTTTTTCAATTCTTCTTCAGCCATTATCGTAGAAGATACCGATGCTACCAATTTACGTATTGGAGCCCCTGGAATGGGAAATATACTGACAGGAAGTGCTTTGGAATACGGGCTATTTATTGAAAACACCAGCAATTTAATTGTCACTGGAAACTTTATTGGCGCCTCTCCTTTTGCATTAGGTCTAGGAAATCAAGCAGGTGGAATATTAATTTCAGGAAACTCAAACAACAATTTAATTGGAGACACGAATGACGACTTGACCGATGGAGAATTAAATGTTATTGGTAGTAACAATGGAGACGGGATAGATCTAAATTCAGGGAATCTTAATACCATTCGGGGCAATCAATTCTTTTGCAATGCTTCAGATGATATTGCAATTACCGGTGGCGCAAATGACAGTTACCCGCTACCAAGCATTGATTTTTCTTGCGATTGCGTTTCGGGTACTGCCAATCCGAATGATAGAATAGATCTGTATACGGTGGAGAATGTTTGTGCAGATTTAAACTGCCAGGCTTATGATTATTTAGTGACAATAAATGCAGACGCAACGGGTGCCTTTCAATATTGCTTTCCTGGCGATGCTCCCAGTCTCGTGCGCTTTTTCGCTTCGGGGGGTGGAGCATATCCAGTAAATTCATCAACTGGAACTTGCGTATTTGACACTGGATCTAATGTCAATGAAAATGTAAGCGCTGCCATTTGCCCCGGAGATAATTATACGCTCCCAGATGGTACGATCGTTACAGCTGTAGGCCCCTATGTTGTAGATGTCGTAAATCCGATGGGCTGCGACACTACTTATAATGTTACCCTTTCGGCGATTCCAGGCTGTTGTCCGGGAGAAACTTTTTCGGTAGGCGATGCTTGTGATGATGGCGATAATACGACCATTAATGATGTAATAAATACTGGCTGTATTTGCGCAGGGGTTCCAGATCCGAATTTTTGTCCCGGTTTAAACTTATTTGTTGGTGATGCTTGTGATGATGGCGATAACACAACAATCAACGATCAAGTAGATGCCGCTTGTAATTGTACGGGAACACTTGATCCTAATTTCTGTACTGGACTCAATTTATTCATTGGCGATGCTTGTGACGATGGAGATGTTACGACGATTAATGATCAAGTAAATGCAGCTTGCAATTGTACGGGAACACTTGATCCTAATTTCTGTACGGGTTTAAATTTATTCATTGGTGATGCTTGTGATGATGGAGATGTAACTACAATAAATGATCAAGTAGATGCAGCTTGTAATTGTACGGGAACACTTGATCCGAATTTCTGTACGGGTTTAAATTTATTCATTGGCGATGCTTGTGATGATGGTGATGTTACTACAATTAACGATCAGGTAGATGCCGCTTGTAATTGTACGGGAACACTTGATCCGAATTTCTGCCCGGGGCTCAATTTATTCATTGGCGATGCTTGTGACGATGGTAATAATACGACTATAAATGATCAAGTAAATGCAGCTTGCAATTGTACGGGAACACTTGATCCGAATTTCTGTACGGGTTTAAATTTATTCATTGGTGATGCTTGTGATGATGGCGATCTTACTACGATTAACGATCAAGTAGATGCCGCTTGTAATTGTGTCGGAACGACCGATCCGAATTTCTGTACGGGTTTAAATTTATTCATTGGTGATGCTTGTGATGATGGAGATGCTACCACGATTAACGATCAAGTAGATGCAGCCTGTAATTGTGTTGGAACGACCGATCCGAATTTCTGTACGGGTTTAAATTTATTCATTGGCGATGCTTGTGATGATGGAGATGCTACCACGATTAACGATCAAGTAGATGCAGCTTGCAATTGTACGGGAACACTTGATCCTAATTTCTGTCCGGGGCTCAATTTATTCATTGGCGATGCTTGCGATGATGGCGATCTTACTACGATCAACGATCAAGTAGATGCCGCTTGTAATTGTACGGGAACACTTGATCCCAATTTCTGTCCAGGGCTCAATTTATTCATTGGTGATGCTTGTGATGATGGAGATGCTACCACGATTAACGATCAAGTAGATGCCGCTTGTAATTGTACAGGGACTACTGATCCGAATTTCTGCCCAGGGCTCAATTTATTCATTGGTGATGCTTGTGATGATGGCGATCTTACTACGATTAACGATCAAGTAGATGCCGCTTGTAATTGTGTCGGAACGACCGATCCGAATTTCTGTCCGGGGCTCAATATATTCATTGGTGATGCTTGTGATGATGGCGATCTTACTACTATTAACGATCAAGTAG
>CALFBW010000463.1 GCA_937951415.1 uncultured Chitinophagales bacterium
TACATTAGGTCGTGTGTAGTAGTAGTCTGTTCTAGCATTTAGTCGCCAACGTTCATTGATTTTATAGCCAACTCCTAGTGCAAATTGCAAGGAAGCGCTTATTCCACTATCAGAGCCACTTGTATGGGTCAAGGGATTCAAGTAATGAGTTGCGGCTACATTTATATCAGGTGCTTGAACGTATCCTAAGCCTACTAGGAGTTGTCCATCAAAAATGACTTTATTTTGCGGCATTGAAAAATAAGGTCCTATCACTAACCAAGCATTTGTCCACTTCGAAGAGGACAACGAACTAATCGTGATGCCTCCTGGGTCTGGTACTCGTGTTGCAATTTCGATGAGATAGGATTCAGCATCGACACCATTCTGTGAGAAGCCAAAATTCCAACCGAGACCCAAATTTCTCAAAAAGATGAAGGCTCCATCCAAACTAGCACGATAACCAAGGGTAGCGTGCCCCACGCCAGTATCTGCTCGCCCGCTTGCAAATTTATCTGCAGGAGAGGCAGGTCCGAAAGAGAATCCAACAAAGGTTTGTGATGGCTGAACAATTTTAGGCTGAAAAATAGTTTGTCCATGCACTAAAAGGGGAACAGCAAATAAGAATATGATTATGTATTTCTTCATAGCAAGTAGCAATCTTATCGCAGCAAAAACAGTGCAAAAGCCGCTTGTTTACACTTGTTTAGAGTATAAAAAGTGTCATTAGTAACAAAGATGGCATTTCGCTAGCTGAAATTTGCAGCTAAGCCACACATTTTAAGTTTTGGCGTAGAAAATTAAAGTCACGGATAGAATTGCTTTTACCGAGAATGTAGGGAAATACGTTCAGTGCCCTTTTCAAATCGAAGGATCTATTCAAATACGAAAAAACTGGAAGCGGGAATTAGCGAAGTTTAATAGGTATAATTTACTACGTGATCTACAGTAGCGTGATTTGGAAAAAGGGATTTCAGTGTTTTGCTTTTTTGTAAATACTAAACTTGCAATAAGGGATCATCGAGACTAAAATGCTCTTCCAAGTTACTTGGTGGAATTCTGAGTTAGTGGTCTTTCGAATTCAAAACGATTTGGTAATAAAAAGCTTGTCAAGCAGGTTTATTCTGATTGAATGGCGATTTATTTCGGAGATCAGTTTGTCATCTGATTCCTATTTTTTGATGGCGTTTACAGTAATTGAACCCAATCGGCATCTTTTCTAAAATTTGAATTTTCCTCTCTGACTTTTTATGATAGAGTGCTTGAACTTTTTGACGATTTGCAAATCGTCATCAATTTATGTTTTCGTGCACTTTCGGTTTTGCTTTAGATAATTTGGGATACTGACGTCGGCTTGTTTATTCTGTAGCTTCTTTATTAGCGATCATTGAGATTTGCTTTTGAGGTGTCTTGTTATTCTTGAACTTTAGTTTTATGGATCAGCTGAATTCAAGCTTCACTATGTTTAAATCTAGTTTATCTAGATAGTGAAAAAACGCCACCGCTTTATCGTAAAAAAGCAATCAAAACTCAGTTCTAGATGAGCGTAAGAGTGTTTGCCTGTTTTTTCGTAGAATGTAAATATTAATACGCTCTAAATACCATTCACAGGGCTTTTAGCGTCTATTCTGATGTGAATTTATTTAGCTTTGACTAAGTAATTACTAGGAGATTCACTACTTGGTTTTTCGTTTAGTTTTTGCTTCTATGTAATCGGAGAGAAATTTTCTACAGTTTTCCAAAATATCTATTGCTGCTTTGTTCATGAGTTCTTCTTTTGAATTTGTATGTCGATAGTGTTTTTATTGGAATGTTAGCTGAGTATTATCTCGGATGCGACTCACGCTTTAGATTAGAAAAATCATTTTGTCACTGTTTGTGAGGTGATAAATATCCTACATGCTTGTTAAGCTAGATACAGGAATTTGAAAGCTCTACTCACGTGAAAAAAGACCTCTATTTGCATTACAGACTAAAAAGATGATCATTCTGTAATTGCATTAAAAGGGAAAACGACACCTATTTTCGCATACATTTTGTAAAGGTGGTGGTAGAATGTACGGATGAATAATTCCTAAGTGGAGAAATAGTAGTCCTTTTTTGTAGACAAAATTGCCGCGATCATATTCTTTTCTGAACATTATTCTTGATTACTGTAAGAATTTCTTCTTGTAGATAATCTGCTTTTCGATATTTTTTGCCTTAAATACTTAGCTAATTATCCAGATTTAAGGGTCTATATGGAATTAGAGCGCTTTTTTATTGCTTTTTTGTCTTTATTTTCCTCAAAATCATTAATAAGTGATTGTTTTGCCTTTAATTTTCTTCATATGTAGTATTTTTGGTATTGTATTTATACTAAAATCAGTGACTAAGTATTGCCAGAAGCGTCAAGAGTTCGAAACTAATTAGAGAGCTGAGAGAAAAACAGAAATAAAAGATTAAAAAGGTCCACTCTGATTTCCCGCTCAGGCTCTTCCGCCGATACTAACTGAGATAAGTCTCAATTACAAAAAGAAAACTCAATATTCCTTAAATTAAATCATTACTAGTAGATTATGGCTAGAAGTAAAATGACAGCATCAGCGCTGAAAGAATTGGTGGAAACTTATTCGAATCGTGTGAGTGCTCTCGAGCGCCAGCTCAAAGAAGCAAAGGAGCTTAACAAAGTAGCGAAAGCTGAATTGAAAGCTGCCAAGAAAGACGAAAAAGCAAATCCAAAAAAAGCAAAGTCGTCAACTAAGAAAAAAGGACGTGGTCGTCCGAAGAAAGTGGAAAGTGCGACGCCAGTAGCCAAGAAAAAGGCTGGTCGTCCAAAGAAAGCAGCAAGTGTAACAGCAAAGCCAAGTGCTAAGCGTGGACCAGGTCGCCCAAAGAAAGCGGCAAGTGCAACAGCAAAGCCAAGTGCTAAACGTGGACCAGGTCGTCCAAAGAAAGCGGCAAGCACTACAGAGAAGCCAGCAGCTAAACGTGGACCAGGTCGTCCAAAGAAAGCGGCTCCAACAGTAAGTACTGCCCCTAAGAAAAGAGGTCGTCCACCGAAAAAGAAGTAATTCAAACAGAATGAGTGAAGAGGCGAGCCAATGCGGTTCGCCTCTTTTTATTTATAAGCATGTTCTCAGCTATGGCAAACAGCTTGATTCGAAAATTGGATATTAAGGAGAAACTCGTTTGTTTATTTATGGATATTCCAGCTGACTATATGGACCTTCTGGGTGGTGGATTACCTGAAGGAGCTCGTTGGGGTGAAGATGAACCGCTTGATTTTATTCATGTCTTTGTTGAACGCCCAAATGAATTGTCCGATACTTTTAAGTATTTGAAAGCAATTTTAAAGCAGACAGGTATGCTATGGATGTCTTGGAGAAAGATGCAGAGTGATAAAATGATGGACATGAAATCCTAAGATTTTCGAAACGGTGGCTTAGCTGTAGGATTGATAGATGTGAAGGTTTGTTCTATCGACAATGAGTGGTCAGCATTGAAGTTTGTGATTCCGATTAAGGATCGATAAAAATTTAATTTTTCTAGTTTTAGTCGTGAATGCAACCAAAGGAAGACAGCTGCGATCTTGTTGGAAGACTAAAGAAAGTTCATCTTTGCAGTCGCTTGTAAAAAAAGACTAAGCGATACAAATTGAAAACCCAAACAAAAATTATGAGAAAGTTTTTTGGATTATTTGCACTAGTAGCTATGATTGGATTCATGAGCTGTGGTGATGATGAGAAGACCAATACTGAATTGCTAACACAACACAATTCATGGCAAGCTAAGAAAATTACTTATCCAGATGGGAATGTAGATGAAGACGATGTAGATGCTATTCGCTACTCTTTCGGATCAACGGGATCTTACTCTTTTACACCGCTAACAGGTGATGTTGTAGTAGGAACGTGGGAATTTCAGTCAGCAGAATCAGAAATTCATGTGGACACATCAGATGGTGATCAATTCCACTTTACAATATCAGAATTGACCGACGACGTATTAACTATTGAGCATGCTGGAACTTCTATTTCTTACCAATTAGAGCCAGCAAATTAAGTTGATCCAATCGGACGACTTTAAATAGTCAAAAGCAATAAAAGGGAATGGCCGCTTCAATTGAAGCGGCCATTTTTAGATTTTCTTTAAGGAATGCCAAAAATATAACTGTCCGATTTGAACTGGTTCCTCGATGACTGGTTCCCGACTACATTGATATTTTCAACACTACTTCGTAAGAAAGCTTCGCCAAAGCCCTGCTGTGCCTGCGTTTTCTGTCCTACGAGCCATCGCTCATATTTCTGAAAATAACTTCGTTCAATTTCTGACACTTTTATAATATGCATTCCTTAGCAGAACTGTTTTTCGCTCAGCTTTTTTTGAGTATAATTCCTAACTCTCTTCTTCGTAAATGATCTCGTTGACCATAGGGAGATCCATCCATTTCTTTTCATCAGCACTAACAGAAAGGAAACCCATTATGCCTCCACTGGCCTTCGCCACATGATTAGCAAACAAAACAAGATCTTTATAAAAGCCCGCGGCCCACTTTACCTCTAACTTCGCAAGTACCTCGTTCAATCCACTGAGTTGGTCACTTAAGGCCGATTGACGAGCCTGTGTCTCTTTGGGTAGACTTCCAATTAACTTGGCAACTCGGTCGGAATAATCTTGACCTACCAATTTGTAAAACTCTTGATAGGGTTCTGGAGTAGAGTAGGTGCGAATCTTAGCAATTTTTTCTGCCCAGGCAGTCTCTTGGCTATCAATTTCTCCATCGGCACCTGCAATTAAGACAGTCACTTGAGAAATGGAGTCAACCATTTGTTCAATTTCTTGCTCATTTAAAGAAGCAAAAGCAGCTATACTCATAATTTTAGAAGTCTTGTTGATTTGGCAGCAAAGAAAAGCATTCTAGGGCGCAATCGCAATACAGTAAGCAGCTTCTAAGCTGTTTAAGGGAAGAATAGTGCTGTATGAACCATTTAGTCTGCCAATTTTCGCCAGCTTTCCCATTTATTACTTGAAAAAGGAGTCTGAATTTTTTCATCGAATAGAATGGATTGTGCAAGACAGTCTCCCAGAAGCCCAGTAAATTAGTACTACAAAATTCCACGGTATGCTCGATTGTCAAAAAGCGCTTTTTTCCTTACAAGAAGGTCAACACTATTTAAATTGTGCTTATCAAGGCCCGTTTCCGAAAACGGCCGAGGCAGCAGGGCAGGAGCAGATTTTATTGAAGGCTCAAGCTCCTTTCAATATTGGGAAGTCAAATTTCTTTGATCCGATAGAACAATTACGAGAAAAGTTTGCCAAGTTGATCAATTGCTCGGAGCCCGATAGAATTGCCAGTATTCCCTCTGCCTCATATGGTATTGCACAGGCAGCCAACAACATTCACTTGAAGCCGAGACAAAATGTGATTTTGTTGGGTTCGCAGTTTCCAAGTAACTACTATCAATGGAAAGCCTTAACGGATCGCTACATGGCTGGTTTGCGTATTGTTGATTCGGAGTGGCACGATGAAAACCCAGGAAAGGATTGGAATCAGCGAATCTTGGATTCTATTGATCAATATACAGCAGTGGTTGCAATGGGGCATGTGCACTGGGCAGACGGAACTTTGTTTGATCTAGAAGCTATTAGAGAAAAGACACGGGCTGTCGATGCCTTATTAATTATTGATGGAACGCAGTCGGTAGGAGCATTGCCTTTTGATTTGGAGAAGATTGACCCCGATGCGTTGATTTGTGCTGGCTATAAATGGCTATTGGGTCCTTACGGATCAGGCTTGGCTTATTTCGGTCCTTATTTCGATACAGGAGATCCGATTGAAAATAATTGGCAAAATAGAAAGGACAGCGACAAGTTCGAAAACTTAAACTATCAGGCCGAATATCGTCCAAAAGCGCAACGATACAATGTAGGACAGCAAAGCAATTTTATCTATGCTGCTATGATGAATAAATCCTTGGACTTGCTCTTGGAATGGACACCCGAGGAAATTCAAAGGTATTGCCTTCGTTTAACACGACCAGGGCTGGCAGAGTTATCGGCACTAGGATGCGAAATTGCGCCAGAATCGGCAAGGGCAAGTCATTTATTTGGAATAAAACCTGCACCAAACATGAATGAGCAGGCCCTAAAGCAGCATTTTCAAGACCAAAACGTGCATGTGTCGATGCGCCATGGAAGGGTTCGTGTTTCTCCGAATATTTACAATGATGAAGCGGATATGGAGGCATTATTGAATGCCTTTCGAGCTGCAGCCTTGGGAGTTTGATTCTTTACTTTGCTTCTTCAGAGATGTGGTAATCGACCAAATTGTGAATAGGTTGCTTAATCACTTTGCCCATCTCAACCCCAAAGTGATCACAGGCATCTTGCAAAATGTCTTTAAAGTAATAAGCAACAGAGCCAATGAAGTGAACAGGAACTTCGCGGTGCTGCTTGTAGCCTGTCACGTGGATATCGATGAATTCTATCATGCCGTCGTAGACCAATTTAACCACCCATGGACGGTCGCGAAAGTCTGAAAGTACCTTCATGTAAGAGGCCATGAAAACGTTTTCATGTGCATTTTTGTACACACCATCGAAGATTTTTTCTTTGCTTAATCCATAATCCTCTACCAATCTGTCGTGCAAGTATTTAGGTAGTCTCTTGTATAAAAAGGAAGACAGGATTTTTCTTCCAAAGTAGCTTCCAGAGCCCTCATCACCTAGGCGGTTTCCTAAGGCAGGGACGTCCTCATATAAGTAACCTGTATCGTAGTAGCACGAATTTGAGCCCGTTCCAAGGATGCATGCTATTCCTGGGTCATTTCCACAAGTAGCCAAAGCTGCCGCAACCAAATCATGGTCTACGTTAATGTTCGCATTTGGGAAAAGCGGTTGCAGGGCTTCCTTAACATATGCCTTGCGATCATCACTGCTGCATCCAGAGCCGTAGAAAAAAAGCTTATCCACAGCATCCGCTTTCGACATTAAGTCTGTGTTGCTTTTCGTTTCGTTGTAAATGATTTCTTTTGTTTGGAAGAAGGGATTGAAGCCGATGGTATTTAACTTCGGAATTTCTAAATCGTCAAATTTCCAATCACATTTGGTTGCTCCAGAATCTGCAACTAACAGCATAAGTTTGTCGTTTGTTTAAGCCAAAATCCACAATTGGGGTCAAAATACTTAACAAGCAATGACAACCAGTAGATAGTGTAACAAGATAGTATATACCTTTTGGTATATGGGCAAATAAGCCTCTAGATAGCCAAAATATTTCCGACCCGCAATAATTCTTCGTCAATCTCCCGTTCGCCATTGATGGCAGTGAGAAGTGTAGTATAGCGTACTTTCCTGTTAATGAGACCTACCATTACGTCTTGTTGACCTTCCATTAGACCTTCAACGGCAAGGACTCCCATTCGGCTTGCTAGAATGCGATCGAAGCAAGTGGGCTTTCCACCTCTTTGAAGGTGTCCGAGAATCGTAACTTTCGAATCGTACTGTTCGTTCGTTCTTCTATCAACTTCTTCCTTCAAAGAAATACTGCTGCCTTCATTCGCACCTTCAGCCACTACTACAAGGCTACTACTCTTTTTATTAACGGTACCATATTCCAAGATTTGAAGTAGGCGATCAACTGTCGTTTTCTTCTCTGGGATTAGCATTGCTTCTGCACCGGTAGCTAGCGCAGAACGCACAGCAATAAAGCCAGCATCTCTTCCCATCACTTCTATGAAGAACAGCCGATCATGAGAAGAAGCAGTGTCACGGATCGCATCAATGGCATTAACAGCCGTATTGGTGGCAGTGTCATAACCGATTGTGTAATCTGTTCCTACCAGATCATTGTCGATCGTTCCAGGAATACCAATGATCGGAATTCCATATTCTTTGTAGAAAGCATGTGCTCCAGCAAAGGTTCCGTCACCACCAATGGCAATCAGACCATCGATTCCAGCAGCTTTTATGTTTTCGTAGGCTTTCGCCCTTCCTTCTTCCGTTCTGAATTCATCGCTTCTAGCCGATTTTAAAATCGTTCCTCCTCTATGGATAATGTTACTAACATCTCTAGGTCCCATTTCTCGGAAATCGCCTCGCAGCAAACCATCGTAACCTGAGCGTATTCCCACAACGGTTTTCTCGTAATAAGCACCTGCACGTACTACCGCGCGAATTGCAGCGTTCATTCCAGGAGCGTCTCCCCCTGATGTGAAAACACCAATTTTCTTTATGTTCGATTTCATCCTAATCTCTTTTCTAAGTGTAAAAAATACACTTAGCTTTTAAGCTGCAAATATAGCGGACCCAAAAAGAATCTGCTGTTTTGTACAAGAGAATTAGCTTTTACTTAGAAAAAAGTGTTGCTCAAGCAGTATTTTGCCCCAAAGATCAAATAATGA
>CALFBW010000464.1 GCA_937951415.1 uncultured Chitinophagales bacterium
GTGGTCATTGCTGGAATTGTGGCTGCCAACGATGGCAGTATGGATAAAGCGATGCCATTCATTTTGATGGTGTTTTTCTTAGCGGGTTTGGTGCAGATATTATTAGGCTTCTTGAAGGTAGGCCGTTACATAAGATACATACCTTATCCTGTGGTGTCGGGATTTATGACCGGGATTGGGGTAATTATATTGGCTACACAGATACTTCCTTTATTGGGTTATTACCCTAAGGAGGATGTGAAGTTTGTAGATGAATTTAAACCACAAGCTCAAGAAGTAATTTTAGAGCGAATTCTTCAAGAGGAAGCTGCCGAAGATATTCTCGTTTTGGACGATTTTAAGGAAACCATTCAAAGAGCTGGTGAAATAACACCTGCTACAATTCAGGAAGAAGCACAAAGTTTAGCTGGAAATGCTTCAGCTGGAGTGATCGGTGCCATGAAAATGTACGGGCGGGCGCTCGGAAACATTAATTGGACCGATCTCATTCTCGGCTTGCTGACCATTTTTATTATTTATGGATTCAAGCGAATTACTACAGCTATTCCGAGTTCCTTGGTCGCCTTGATCTTGGTGACCCTTGGAGCTTATTTCTTTGTCGGTGATTATAGAACCATTGGAGTGATCCCTCAAGATTTCCCTCCACTGCATCTGGAGATGTTTGCGAATTTTAGCTTCGGGCAAATACAACCTTACATATTTACCGCAATATCCTTGGCATTCTTAGGAGCGATTGATTCCTTGTTGACTTCGATTGTTGCAGATAATATGACCAAGACGAAACACGAACCCAACCAAGAGCTTGTTGGACAAGGAATAGGTAACTCTATTGCTGCAGTATTCGGTGGAATTCCTGGAGCAGGTGCTACGATTCGTACGGTAGTAAATATTCAAGCAGGTGGTGTTACGCGTATTTCAGGTATGGTTGCCGGTCTTCTTTTATTGGTGATTCTGCTTGTATTGGCGCCAGTAGCGGAAAAAATTCCGGCGGCGGTTTTAGCTGGTATTTTGATCACGGTTGGTATTGGAGTAATGGATTACAAAGGCTTGCGTCATATTCGTAAAGTGCCTCTAGGGGAGGTGGCGATTATGTTGATCGTTTTATTCTTAACCGTATTCGTAGGTCTATTAGAAGCAGTAGGAGTTGGTTTGATTTGCTCTTGTATCCTCTTTATGAAGAAGATCAGTGATGTAGTGGAAGACCGAACAGATACCGCTCCATTGAAAGATTTTTCGCAAGAAATGCCTTGGTTGGATGAAGGAGATATTATCGAGGATCATGGAGACAAAGTGTTTATTAAGCATTTAGATGGTCCGTTGTTCTTTGGATTTGCTTCACGCTTCCAAGATATGATCACTGCATTGCCGGATATTGAAACGGTGATCATTCGAATGGGTAAAGTACCATACATTGATCAGTCTGGATTTTATGCAATGGAAGATGCCATCAGCGATCTACAAGCTCAAGATATTCGAGTGATTTTCACAAATATCCAAGACCAACCGATGGAGTTCTTCAAAGAATTTAACCTGATCCCTGGACGGGTTCCAGAATCAGACTGCTTTGCTGAGTTCTCTGATGCAAAGGCTTGGATGGAAGACAAGTTTAGAAAACAAGAACCTTTGAATGAAGACTAGTTGACTAGTTTTATTAAGCTAATAAATGAGGGAGCAGGATCTAGAATAGATGCTGTTCCCTTTTTTTATATCGAATATTTAATTTTCTCGTGATAAAACTAAAAAGCCAGTTTCTTGTTAGCTTCCTATGGGAAACTATTTGGTCGTGGGAGCATCTTCGGGAATTGGCAAAGCCTTAGCAATTCAATTGCTGGAGCAGGGGCATTCTGTATACGGAACTTACAAGAATCATGAGATTGATTCATCGGAGATACACGCACACTTTTTGGATGTACAAGCAGATGAACTCGACTTTGATTTTCTTCCAGAAGCTTTAGATGGAATAGCATTTTGTCCCGGTTCCATCAATTTGCAAGCTTTTTCCAGAATAAAACCAAAAGCTTTTCTCGAAGATTTCGATTTGCAAGTGGTTTCTGCAGTGAAAGTGTTACAAGCTGTTACAAGTCGATTAAAGAAATCTAAAAGTGCCTCGGTGGTCTTGTTTTCAACAGTAGCAGTACAGACAGGTTTTTCTTTTCACGCACAGGTGGCGGCTTCAAAAGGAGCTATTGAAGGCCTAACTAGAGCGCTAGCCGCAGAATGGGCACCACGCATTCGAGTAAATGCTATTGCTCCTTCCTTAACGGATACGCCTTTGGCAGCGAAACTGCTCTCCAGCGAAGAAAAGCGTAGCGCAAATGACGAAAGACACCCACTAAAGAGAATTGGAACTGCAAAGGATATTGCCTCTGCAGCGGCATTTCTACTTTCTTCGAATGCTGCTTGGGTGACGGGTCAAATACTTAAAGTAGATGGAGGAATGAGTGGCATTCGCTAATGAAGACTGGTGAGAAAAATAAGAATTTAATAAATAAAAAATAAATAGAATGTTCGGATTATTTAAAAAGAAATCTCCTCTAGAAAAATTGCAGAAAAAATATGAGCAGCTTCAAAAGGAAGCTTTCGATTTATCTAAAGTTGATCGCACCAAAAGTGATCAGAAAATCGCAGAAGCGGAAGCAGTACTAAAAGAGATGGAAAAACTGCAAAAGTAATAGATGTTTTTCGTTAAGTAATAAATGATAACTAGCACAGGTGAAAGGTAAAAAGCCAAATTTTAGGGATGTGAAATCCTTGATAGAAATAGATCGAATTATTGAAATGGCTTGGGAAGATCGAACGCCTTTTGGTGCGATTAATCACCAGTTTGGCTTACCTGAAGGAGAAGTCATAAAACTAATGCGTGCAAACTTAAAATCTGCTAGTTTCCGAATGTGGCGGAAACGGGTCAATTCTCGAGTGAGCATAAAACATCGGAAAAAGCGCCAGGAAGAAGTCGGTCGATTTAAATGCAGTCGGCAAAAAAGTATTACGAACAATAAAATATCCAAACGCTAAAGAGTATCCGTTGTGATCGTGGAAGGATTCGGTTTTATTACCGGTGCTGCGATGTCTTGAAACCCATGGCTAATATTTGTCGTAACGCTGTGACTAGGGGCGAGAGATTTATTTCTATTTCGTGATTTATTAGGAGTTGCCTAGTGCTGAAGGCACGGAATATTTCAGCGATGGGTTTCAACCCATCGTGCCGCGAAGGATGCTTGTGTTTGCTGATAGATACGGACTCGATTGTGCCGTGAGGGATGTTTGTGATTGTTGATAGATACGGACTCGATTGTGCCGTGAGGGTTCGTTGTGAATTTTGATGGAAACGGAATCGATTGTGCCATGAGGGTTTGTTGTGATCGTTGATGGATACGGTTTTATTACCGGTGCTCCGATGGCTTGAAATCCATCGATAATATTTACCGTCACGCTGTGACTCGGGGCGAGAGATTTATTTCTATTTCGTGATTTATTAGGAGCTGCGTAGTGCTGAAGGCACGGAATATTTCAGCGATGGGTTTCAACCCATCGTGCCGCGAAGGATGCTTGTGTTTAATGATAGATACGGA
>CALFBW010000465.1 GCA_937951415.1 uncultured Chitinophagales bacterium
TAATTTCCGGCGGCCCCTTCGCCAATTCCTACGGCAGCAAAAGCATTTCTTACTACATCAACATCGTTTGCATTTACATCCGAAATATCTTCAGCAGCTTGCACAACGGCAATACGCAAATCAACAAACTTAGATGACTTAGTGAGGTACTGTGTGAGGGCGCGATAATAAATGCGTTCCGATTTGCTCTTTCCAATTTGGCTGGCAATTAAATAAAAAGCTTTGTTAGGAATACCGCTATTAAAGTGCACGCCGCCATTGTCTTGACTTCCTAAATATTGCTCATCAACGTGTTCTGGTTGCCAACCAATGTCTCCGAATTGATTGCCGCCATTGTGCGGATTTTGCATGTCTCGAAGAGCTCCACTTGGGAACACATTTAATTTCACAATATCTTCTCCTAGTTTCCAGTCTCCCCAGTCAATTAAAACACCAAAAACATCTGCCATCGACTCATTAATGGCGCCACTTTCTCCTTGGTACTCTAAGTTGGCAGTGTTTTGAATAACTCCATGCGACATTTCATGTCCTGAAACATCGAGTGCTCCTGCTAACGGGCTAAAAGCTTGACCACCACTTCCATAAAACATGTATTGTCCATTCCAGAAAGCGTTATCCATAGATCCTCCGCCTTGTTCCGCCACATTTATGAAAGACAAAATATCTCCGCCTTGACCATTAATTGAAGAGCGGTTATGCGTTTGTCTAAAATACTCGTAACAAACTCCAGCATGATAGTGAGCGCTCACTGCATTAGGATTATTCCACACATTATTACTGGTTGAAATATCGGCAAACTGAGGATTGTTTACGCTATTGTTTTGAAAATCCAATGTTTCAATTCCTCCATCTCCTGCCATTGGCAAACCGTTTGCTGGACCAGAATACATACTTCGAGAAGCATCATAGAGGTAATAATTATTTTGATATAAATAAGTGTGAATGGTTCGACTATCTCCATTCAAATCTGTTGCCGTTGCCGTCTCATCACCAATGGCACAAGTATGATTGTAACTATGGTAAATCTCTCCTGTATGAGCATCAACGAAATACTCGAAACGCTCCAAGAAATTTGGTCTTGCCGTTAATTTCCAAACCAATTTAAAATCACCGAAGGATTCTTTTGATGGGTAGATTACTAGCTCGCCGTATGGGCCTTCGTAATCATTGTACATAGCTCTTTGCTCAGGGCTCATATTCACCAATTTCCCTTTTGCATCCAAATCTTCTTCTACGAGTTGAGCTGCTGCTGCTTTAGAAAAAGTAGGACTTGTATTTACGTAAGGCGTTGCTTGATGACGTCCATTTATCTTCCAATCTGCTTCAGCCGAAACATGCACCCATAATTCGGCACCATAAACATCAATACCCTCGTACTGTTGTTGGTATTTTATGTGATAAAAACCTAATTCATCTAAAGCTTCTTCTTTTACATACAACTCCTGCGATGGGTTTTCCAAGCAAAGCACTGGCGCTAACTCTTGCAGCCAAGTAGCTGCACTTGCCAATCGAGCGCTTTTATTATTCAAACTTGAGGTCTTTCTACCTTTTATTAACAAAGGCATTCCTGTATGCTCATCGGCAGTAATTTTCAAACCACTAGGAAGTGAACTTTGAAGCTGCTGTCGTTGTAAAGGAGCCAAAGTACGACTGGCTCTTTTTTCTGTCTGTCGCTCATCTCGTTGCGGAGTGGCCTGTTGTCTTTGGTATTTTATTCCTTGTACCTGATGCTCCTGAGAGATGGTGTTAGACTTGTGCGTCTTTTCCTCGAATGGTGACTCTTGAGCCATCAGAATCATACAGGCGCTTAACAAAGAAAATAGAGATAGTAAGAGCTTTTGATTGTTCATTATGGTGCTTTATGCTGAGACGTTATTTTTAAGGTTCGGTTTAGTTCGTGATCTTTCCTTGGTAAAGATAAACCTCATAGAAACAAATGGAGTGAATCTACCAACACTGATAACACGTGCTACGGAATACAAATTTGTATTCTCCTTATCTTTGATACAAATAACTGTGATGCGTTTATCTTTTATTGTTTGTCTCCTTTTGACTTGTCTAGTTTTTTCCTGTAAAACTAAAACGGAGGTCAGTAACACTACCAAAGCTGCGGAAGAGCTTCCAAAGAAGAATCTGTGGGATTTAGGAATCGATACAAGCAAAGCGTTCGGTCAAGGGCTTGCGGTAGGTGATGTTGCGCCAATGTTTGAGGCAATGGATCAAAAAAAGCAGACAGTAAATACCAAGAGTTTACTTGATGAGGGTGATTTGGTGCTCGTTTTCTATCGCGGTAATTGGTGTGGGTACTGTAATCAACAGTTGAGTAGTTTGCAAGATTCTCTTCATATGATCCGTAAAAAGGGGGCTGAAGTAATCGCAATCACCCCTGAATCTTTCGAAGGCAGTCAAAAAGCAGCGGATAAGAATGGTGTTGAATTTCCGATTGTAGCTGATCTTCCCGATTTCATTTTGGATGGCTACAAAGTTACTTTTCACGTTAATGAAGCTTATCAAAATAAGCTCGATAACTTATTACAGATTGACTTAGAAGAAAGCAATCCCAATGCCGGAAATGTTCTGCCCATGCCTGCGGTTTACATTGTGGGTAAAGATCAGCGGATCAAATTTGCTTACTTCGATGAGGATTATCGCAAGCGACTTTCGGTAAAGGACATTCTTCGAGCGCTTTAGAGTTGGCTCGTACTTGGACTTACCGACAAGGCTCGGAGGATGACTTAGTAAGCATGCGGGCGTTGGCGATTGCCTCATGGAGCCCATTTGCAGACGAACTGACAGAGAAGCATTGGAAGAGCCTGTCGTCCACCATTCACGATTTAAAAAGCTTTAAAAAACTCGAAGCCAATGCTAAAAGTTTTGTCTGTGAAGACAATACTGGCGTTCTTGTTGGCATGGCATTTCTTGTTTCCAGTGGCAATCCAACAGAAATTTACCAGGCAAATTGGTCTTATATCCGCTTTCTGTCGGTACATCCAGATTGCGCGAGAAATGGAATAGGGAAACATTTGAGTACACTTTGTATAGAGGCTGCTCGGTCATCGGGAGAACAAGTGATTGCCCTGCATACATCGGAGATGATGCCGAAAGCAATCAAACTATACGAATCATTGGGCTTTGAAGTATTGCGCGAAATAGATCGGCGACTGGGAAAACGTTATTGGCTTTACAAGCTAGATTTATGCAAATAAAAGTTGCTAACACTAGAAAAGGCGAACTCTTTCGAATTCGCCTTTTCTTTCTCCTTGCTGTTTGATCAGATATTCATATGTGAACGCCAGAACTGGGTATCCATACGAGCCTGTTCAATTTCACGAGCCACTTTTTCTTTGTGGGGTTCATCGTAAAACATTTCTTGCTTCTTCTGCAAGATCAGCTGTTTCAATTGTTCTAAATTTATCATCATCTCCTCTATTTAGTTACAAACATTCATCTCATCTTCCTTGCTATGATAACAATGAAGCCTTAGAAAAGATTCCTTTTTTGAGCTCTTTCGATCTCCAAATTCTTTTCGGGGCGCAAAGATGAGTATTCTAGACGAGAGCCGCTTGAATTGTCACAAAAAAGAGCGGTTTCTATCAATATAAATGATAAAAACCGCTCTTCTTTTTAGAATCGATCCTTAGAGGGATCTCAATGATTATTTACACTTTTAAAAATTCCAACGAATCAAGGAAGAAGCCCAAGTGAAACCAGACCCAAAGGCCGCAATACACACTAGATCTCCCTTTTTTATTCTTCCTTCTTCTACCGCTTCACTCAATGCCAAAGGAATTGAAGCTGCCGTAGTGTTACCATACTTCATGATGTTGTTGAAGACCTTTTCTTCGGGCAAATCCATAGCGCGTTGGATAAACTGGCTAATTCGAAGATTCGCTTGATGTGGAATAAGCATGTCGATGTCTTCTACTTGCTTTCCGTTGGCCTTTAACGCCTCATTGATGACTTCCGAAAACCGGATCACAGCATGTTTGAATACAGCACGACCATTCATGTGGGGAAAGAAGTCGGGATCATTGGGGATTACAGGAAGCGGAGGAACCAAGTTCCCTGGTCCTTTGGCCATCAATTCTTCCGTATATGCACCATCACTGTGTAAGTGTGTAGAAAGAACGCCCTCTTCTCCTTCGTCACAAGCGCTTAGTACCACTGCTGCTGCCCCATCGCCGAAGATGACGGATACGGCTCTTCCCCTGGGCGTTTTATCAAGTCGATGACTATGTATCTCTGCGCCAATAACGAGAATGTTCTTATACATACCTGTTTTCACGAACTGATCGGCCGTAGACAATGCGTAAATAAATCCGCTGCATTGGTTTCTTATGTCGAGCGCTCCCACATAACCCAATCCTAATTGATCTTGAATTTGCGTACCTACCCCAGGGAATTGGTAGTCTGGACTCATAGTAGCAACGACAATAAAATCAATGTCTTTCACTTCCATACCAGCATTTGCAATGGCCTTTTTTGAAGCATCGACTGCCATTGAAGCAACCGTTTCTTCACCAAATTTCGCCCAACGTCTTTCTTTTATGCCAGTTCGCTCTTGAATCCAAGCATCACTGGTATTCATCATTTCCTCCAAATCAGCATTCTTCACGATGCCCGGAGGAACACAATGGCCAATACCCACAATCTTTGAATTCTTCATTTTGTTGATTTTGGGCAAAAGTACGGAACGCCTGCTTCATTTAACATATCTCTAAGCCTTTAATAGCGAAGGAGGTCGGTTACTAGGCAGTCACGCATTCCGAAAGAAGACTATCATTAAGAGGGAGAAAAGAGAAGTAGAAAGGCCTACTGAATACTATAAAGCCGACCCCACAAGGAGGTCGGCTCTATGAAAAGAAGTGCGAACAATATCTTGCCTCCCTATGTAGGGGGAACATCTCTGGAGACAAGAATCAAACAAAACTAAATTTTGAATATTTGTATGAAGTCGTTGGCTGCATTTGTGAAACAAGAGTTTCAAATTCCATAAATATTTCCACCTAGAATCGAATTCCCGCTGGTTTTGAAAGGCTCTTGGATGAGTAGTAAATGACAAAGTCTATTCCATGAATAAATTAATTATGTATTTATTCAAATGTATAATAAACCATAAGCTCTAAATCAATTAATTAGAGATTCCTTTATTTATTATTAAAAAAGCACCAATAAGTTTAATGAAAGTATTTATTCTCTTATCTATCAGATCACTGTAGAATACTTATTCGAATTTTGAGCATAATTTGTTTTTTTTGAATCGAAAAGAACCGTTTACTAATTTTACTGGAAACCTGAATATACTTTCGACTAACTGTCCATTCGTATAGACAAATTCTAAAAAAATAAAATCTCGTAAAAAGATGCCACTAGCCCCATTATTACTCGATTCAATTTATTATCAATAGTTAATATAGGAGTAAATTTAGTATTAGAAAAATTGAATTTCAAAAACAGGAATTCAGATTCTATTTTCTGTTACCTACGTGATTAAACGGAGTCAAAACACCAAATGAAGATCGAATAATATCTGGGTCATTTTATTATTCGGGGAAAGAAAAGGCGAATTCGGGGGGATTCGCCTTTTTCATCAAAAATTTGTGAAATACATTTTTTATTCTGATCTTGTGGTACGTTTAACAATAAGGTTTTATTGACTACACGAAACTTAAAACTAGAATCAGTTGGGGGGATCCAATTGAATTTATCAACAGGTTTAAAAGGCGAACTGGGGAGTTCGCCTTTTTATTTATACCTAATCCTACCTACTTACAAATAAGCCATTCATACTTCTTGCGAAATGCTTTGCTGCTTAAAAACAAGCTGATCATTTTCCACATCCACCAACATGCGTTTAGATTTGTCAATCGTACCAGCGATAATCTCTTTTGAAAGCCTGTTCACTAATTCGGATTGCAACACCCTTTTAACAGGTCGAGCTCCATACTGAGGATCATATCCCAATTCGGCAATCCACTTTAAAGCCTTTTCTGAAACTTCTAAGTCTATTCCATTGTCATTCAAGCGATTTTTCAGTACTTCTACTTGAATTCCCACGATTTGAACAAGAGCATTCATCATGATTGGTTGAAACATGATCTTCTCATCGATTCTATTCAAAAATTCTGGACGAATCGATCGTTTTAACTCTTCCATGACTGCAAGCTTTGTGGTTAAAACCACAGTTTCTAGGTTCTCGTCTTTTACCTCTAAGAAATTCTCTTGAATGATTCTCGCTCCGATATTCGTAGTCATAATCACGATGGCATTCTTAAAATTAACCGTCCGCCCTTTGTTGTCAGTCAGTCGTCCGTCATCCAGCACTTGCAATAAGATGTTAAAGGTATCCGGATGTGCTTTTTCAATTTCATCGAGCAGAATAACGGAATACGGTCGCCTGCGGACGGCTTCGGTTAATTGACCGCCTTCCTCGTAACCCACGTATCCAGGAGGGGCTCCTAAAAGACGACTTACTGAGTGTTTTTCTTGATACTCTGACATATCAATACGCACCATCGCTTGTTCATCATTAAAAAGGAATTCAGCCAATGCTTTCGCCAGTTCAGTTTTTCCCACACCAGTAGAACCCATAAAAAGAAAAGATCCGATAGGTTTATTAGGGTCTTGTAGCCCGGCTTTGCTTCGTCGAATAGCATCCGAAACTGCCACAATAGCCTCTTCCTGTCCTACGACTCGTTTGTGCAGTTCCTCCTCCAGTCGCATCAATTTTTGACGTTCTCCTTCCAACATTTTCGTAACTGGAATTCCCGTCCATTTGGAAACGATGGCAGCGATGTCATCGGCGAAAACAACCTCTTTGATCATTCTTTGAGAAGTATCTAAGGCCTCCAGCTTCTCCTCAAATTTTAGAATTTCGATCTCGGCTTCTTTGATTTTACCGTATCGAATTTCGGCCACTTTCCCATACTCTCCTTGCCTTTCCCAGCGGTCTGCCTCTAGCTTCAGGCTCTCC
>CALFBW010000466.1 GCA_937951415.1 uncultured Chitinophagales bacterium
AATTAATTATCCCAGAACACCTTGTCCGTCAAAGAACGAGCAGGTGTATTTGGGTTAAAATCAATCTCCGATTGTGGATATAAGCGAATACTAGGGAATACGCCATCAGCCAAAACCGATCTCGTTGGGGTAGTGAAAATACCGCTACCTGGATCTGTAAAGACTCTTGCTCCTGGCAAATCAAATCTTCTAGATTCAATCCAACCTTCAGACTCTTGAAGACCATTCATTGATAACCATTTCTGGACACCAATCAAGCTCAGTTTCGCATCTAAAGATGCAGCTGGGTCATAATTTGCACTTCCTGTCAAATATTCAGATACTCCAGCAGCACCGATGTAAGCAAAATGCTCACCTACTGCTTGATCGAAAGTCGATTTCTCGTCGTCAGAAGTTCCGAAACGTGCAGCAGCCTCTGCTCTTAGGAAAGAAACTTCCCAATGAGACATCAAGATTACATCGTTAGCTGGTCCGTATGCTACTGCTGTAGGGAAGCTAAAGTCGTCTTTCGAAGGAGTCACTAGGTCATTTACATTCCCTTGTATCATTCCTACGATTGTTCCAGTATTTACTGCAGGATCAAACATAACTGACAAACGAGGGTCTGCTAACTCTTCCATGAAAGCAACAATTGAGTTACTTGCGCAGTAGAATTGACCAATACCTTGCTCTCTACGAGCGTACTGTGGATTCCAGTTACCGGCATCTCCATCAAAAGCAATTGTTGCCATTTCAGCAGAAGAAGATATGAAGTCGTTTTCACTGATCAAATCAGAAACTGCACCTGCAACAGATGCATCCACTGTTGATTGTCTCATTAATATTCTCAACTTCAAAGAGTTGGCGAATTTTCTCCATAGGCTAATATCACCACCATAAACAATATCCTCAGCTCCAAGAACTTCGTCATTTGTATCAATAGCAACAAGAACAGCATCTAAACGTGTCAACAAATCAGCATAAACCGATTCTGCACTGTCAAATGCTGGTGTTAGTACTGCACCATCTTCCGTAGCTCCGCTTAATGCTTGAGTGTAAGGAATATCACCATAGTGATCTACTAAGCTTTGGTAAATACAAACCGAAAGTATTTCAGCAGCAATTGACTGCGCTGTATTTCCATTTCTGTTTGCATAATTCAAATCCGTCAAAGCTTGACGGTATATATATGCCCACTCTGTATTGTAATCGCCAGGCTCAATTGCGTAGCGTTCCAAATCAATAACGTTCACTCCAGGTCCGCCGGCCCAATACTGAGCCATAACAGCATCTACTTCATTGACGTAACCTTCTAAGGCAATTCCATAATATCCCATACCTGCAGTCAAAACCTGTGCAGCTGGTGCATTCGGTGAGGTATTAGGATCCAAGTTCAAATCGGCGAGATCGTCCCCGCACGAGGTAAATAGCAGTGAAAAACCTGCTAGTAGAAATAGTATTCTATTTAATTTCATCGTAGCTTGTTTTTAAAAGTTAACATTTAAGCTTACACCAATACTACGTGCTGGAGGTGTTTGAGTAGTCTCAATTCCAGTCACATTATTTTGTGTAGCCTCTGGTCCATTTACTTCAGGATCAGCAAAAGAATTTTCTTCTGGCAACCAGAACTTCACATTCTTAGCGAATACTCCTACCGAGATACCTGCGATTCCCAACTTACTTGCAGCTGCTTTTCCTAGGTCATATCTCAAAGTCAATTCACGCAGTTTGATGAAGCTACCATCCAAGACGTTTCTAGAGTAGTTTCCATCGAAAAGGAATACATCTGCTAGAGTAGTCTTCTCATTTGGTACATATCCTGTTACTTCTCCGGTCTCTGCGTCTAATACTTCTTGAACACTGTTTTCCAAAACGAATGGAAGACGATCGTTCATAGTTGTAGTAATAGCCGTTCCGTTGAACTCTGTTGCAGACTTTGTCAATGAGAAAATTTCATTTCCTGCTTTGAAATCAAACAAGAATCCGAAGCTGATGTTTTTCCAGCCAATAGTTGATCCAATACCTGCGATCCAATCTGGTTGAACATTTCCTAAGGTCTGAACCTCATCTGTGTAAGCCAATGTTCCATTTGCATTCACAACTGGGTTTCCATCTGGATCAAACTTTTGTGCTTGACCTTTAAATACACCGAAAGGCTGTCCTTCTTCAGCTACCAAAGTCACACCACGTCCACTACTCCAAATTACCAATTCATCTGTTTCGTCAGAAATCTTCTCTACTAAGTTTGAATTCTTAGCGAATGTTAAGTCAATCGTCCATTTGAATCCATTTCTGTTGTAAATAGGCTTCAAGAACAATCCTAACTCATGTCCTTTGTTGCTAATTTCTCCAACGTTCAAAGCAGTACGTCCGAATCCAGATGTTGCCGGAAGGCTTACCTCTACGATTTGATCTTGGTGCTTAGAGCTATAGTAAGTGTACTGTACTTCGATTCGATCATTCAAGAATCCTAAATCCACACCGAATTCGAAAGTTTTCGTTAACTCAGGACGAAGATTTGGATTACCAATCAAAGAACCAGTAGTGAAACCAGCTTGTCCATTTATAGGGAAAGTGATATCGTAAATATCTTCGTAATCAATTGCAATTGGGTTTCCAAAGAATACAGAGTTCAATAAGTGTAATCCTGCATCTTTACCAGTTGTTCCGTAAGAAGCTCTTACTTTGGCGAAAGGCAACAATTCTTTATCAATATTCAAGAACTCTGTCAAAATTGCAGAAGCCCCGATTCCGTGATAGAAGAAAGATTGGTTGTCTACTGGAAGTGTTGAAGACCAGTCATTTCTTGCATTGTACTCCAAGAACAACTTGTTTTCCCATCCAATAGATGCGCTACCCAACATTCGCAAAATTCTGTATCGAGAATCATTTTGTTCGGCAGACGCTTGATTTACTGAGTTTGCTAAGTTGTAAACTCCAGGAACAATCAAACCACCTTGTGTACGAGAAGTATTTCTGCTAATCTCTCTATCAAACATGTTGAATCCAGCAGAAACACGCAAAGTCAAACTTCCGTTTTGATCTAGAGCACGCTCATAATCTGCTTTTGTGGTCCAATCAATGTTTCTAGAGTTGATAACATCTCTCAAGTAGCCACCGGCACTCGTTTGACGACCAGATCGTGGAATCAAGCTTAAGTTGTCACCCCAATGTAAATGATCTTCATATGCATAGATTGGTGTTGCTTCTTGAATCTCAGTACTTACTACATTTGTTCCAATACGAGTATTTAAGTTCAAGCCTTCTGTCAACTCATAATTTAACAACAAACTTCCGAGGAAGTTATTGATGTTTCCTTCGTGCACATACTCATTCAAAACGAAATATGGGTTCACTGTATAAGAGCCGTAAAATCCTCCAAAACTGTGGAAAGGGTTGTTGTAGTCTCTCAACTCGTTGTAAGGAATATTTACTGGAGCTTGCACCGCATTTGCATATGGGTTTTGCCCCTCAAATGCACGTGATCCTTCTTGCGCAGTGTTTTGGTTGATTGCGGCATAACTCACACTAAATTCAGAAGTTAGTTTGTCTGTCAATTTAGCTGAAGCTGCTACACCAAAATTGTTTCTTGTATAATCGGTGTTTTCCAAGATACCTCTCTGAAAAGTGTTACCGTAAGAAGCACGGTAAGTCAACATGTCGTTTCCACCAGAAACAGAGATGGTATTTACGTTCGTTCTTCCCAAACGGAAGAAGTTGGTCAATTGGTTGTCTACATTGCTGTATGGACGAGAAAGGTACTCAAGCGTACCATCACCATCTGTATCAATTGGAGTAGTCCAAGGACGAGTCACTCCATCAAAAGGTGCTCCCCAAGAAAAATTCTCTCCAGAATCTACATTGTTCGACCCATCAGGATTGATCAAGCCCTGACCGTACTGATCTTGTCTTTTCAATAAAACATAAGCTTGTTCAACAGATGCAGTAGAACTCAAACTTACTTTAGCTCTTCCTTTCGCACCTTTTTTAGTGGTAATCAAAAGAACTCCAGAAGCTCCACGAGAACCGTACAATGAAGTTGCCGAAGCTCCCTTCAAAACAGTTACAGACTCAATGTCTTCTGGATTGATGTCATTAAAACGGTTACCGTAATCGGCATATCCGCCTTCACCTTCTCCAGAACCACCAAAAGTTGCATCATTTTCAATAGGAATACCATCCACCACAATTAGGGCGTTGTTGTTTCCTGTCAATGAAGCTTCTCCTCTTAAAACAATCTTACTAGAAGACCCAACAGATCCTGAACCAGTGGTAATCTTCACACCTGCAGTTTTACCACGTAGTGCTTCCAAGGTGTTTTTGTTTGGAGTTGTCATTAAGTCTTCACTTCCAACCGTTTGGTTGGCATACACTACTTCACGAGAATTTCGCTCCGTACCTAAAGCGGTAACCACCACTTCTTCCAATTTTGCCAAGTCCTCTTTGAGAACAAGGTCAATAGTTTTGGAAGCATCCAATTCACGAACTATCGTTTGATAGCCCACAAATGAGTACACCAGATTGTTATATCCATCTGGTACACGAACACTGTACTTTCCATCGTAATCCGTAATGGTTCCGATAGTAGTACCTTGAACGACAACGTTGACGCCGGGAAGACCAAAGTCATCCTCACCCGTTACAACACCGCTGATCGTCCGATCCTGCGCGTTAATCTGTAAACACAGACCAAAAAGCAGAAACAATGCGAGATAGAGTCTCTTCATCAGTCAAAGGTTTTGTTAAATAATAATATTTGAGATGTTAATTGTCGGTTAAGACTGGCCGTAAAGCTACTAAACAAATGTGTGTTTAAAGACCTTTTGGGGCTTTTTCACTATATAGAATAGCTTGAGCGCATAGCATTTAAGGCATTCTGCTAAAGCAGAGGGATTTATTAACATTTTGGTTGCAAGGCTAGGGCAATTTGTTAATATTTCTGTAAGCAGCGGCGATACAATTGAATGGTATTTTCTAGCCCTAGGTAAAGAGCGTCGGAGATTAAGGCATGACCGATGCTTACTTCCAGCAGATCAGTGCAATTTTGAGCGAAAAATCGAAGATTCTTTAGGTTTAAATCATGACCAGCATTCAAGCCTAAACCTACTTTTTTACAAAAATCAGCGGCTTCTGCATAGGGCTTCATCGCCAGCTCTGCATTGTCAACAAAACCTTCGGAATAGGGCCCCGTATAAAACTCAACTCGATCGACTCCTACTTCTTTAGAAGCTTGTAATTGTGCTTTAACGGGCTCAATAAACAATGACACTCTACAATTCCAAGCATGCAGTCTAGCCACGATTTCTAACAACTCACCCTTCTTTTCCACTGCATTCCATCCAGCATTGCTAGTCAATGCTTCAGGGGGATCTGGCACTAAAGTGACTTGTTCTGGCCGCACCTCTTTTATTAAGGCTAAAAAGCTCTTATTGGGATAGCCTTCTACATTTAATTCTGTTTGAACGACATCCTTTAAGTCTCGGACATCCTGATATCTGATATGCCGTTCATCGGGTCGAGGGTGGACTGTGATTCCTTCAGCACCAAAGCGCTCGCAATCTTTAGCTACTTCAATAAGATTGGGCAAATTTCCTCCTCTTGCATTTCTGAGAAGAGCGACTTTATTAATGTTTACGGAGAGTCTTGTCATTCTTCAAATAGCTTTATGTGCTGACTTATTTCGTGTCAAATGTATATCAATTTGTACTTTCTATCTATAAAATCATAGGGGAAACAGGAGTACTGATTGACCGTAAACTTAAAGATTCTTTTAAATCAGAGGAAGTTTTTGGGTACAAACGTTTCTTTCAAAACTTTGGAATTGTTTGCATACGGAGCAAACAAAAAGCCGCTCCAAATAAGAGAGCGGCTTTCGTTAGTTCGTTTCTTGCTACTGCTTAGTAACGGTAGTATTCTGGCTTGTAAGGGCCGCTTACTTCTAGGTTCAAGTAATCTGCCTGATCCTTATTGAGTTCTTCCAATTCAACACCAA
>CALFBW010000467.1 GCA_937951415.1 uncultured Chitinophagales bacterium
TATTGGCAGAGATTGAGAACAACCTCAAAATGTTGGAACGTCAGGCCAAGAAGGCTGAGCGTTTCATCCGCTACAAAGATGAATACAAAGCATCTTCTATTCAACTTTCGCTAGAAGATTTGAAAATGCATCGTGAAAAGCACGATCGAATCAAGTCGAAGCAGCAGGTGGAACAAGACAAGAAGCTCGAATTCGAAACGAAAATCCACCAGATCGAGGCGAACATCCAAGAATCGCAGACAGCCTCCGTAGGTTTTGAGCAAGCACTTCAAAATACACAGCGAACGCTCGATAGTCATATGGACAAGGTTCGCCGGGAAGAGCAAGAAAAAGGACTCATTACGGAGCGGATCAAGCACCAACGAGAACGCTACGAAGATTTAAAGCTTAAGATTTCGGAAGAGAAATCGGGCTTAGAGAACATCCATACAGATATCGAGCTCCTAGAAGCAAGCCTCTTGACTGAGCGCGCTCAGCTCGACGAGTTGATGAAAGAGCTTAGTAATTCGCAAGAGTCTTCTTCGGAGATCAGAAATGTTTATCAAGAGAAGAAAACGCTCTTGGAAGACATGGAGACTGAGTATCGCGAGCAAGAGCGTGTAATTTTCGGCAAAGAGAGAGAGTATGCTATTGTAAATTCTCGTACGGAAAGCTTGGAGAGAGAAATTGCGGATAACAAGATTCAATTTCAATCGAGAAGCAGCGAGCTTCAGCAATTCAAACACGATCTAGAAAAAGTAAAAGAAGAACGCAACGGCATTAAAGGTCAATTGGACCAGTTGTTAGCGGATGACTCTAAGACTGCTACCGAATTACAGGAAGTGGTTGCGGAAAGTGAAAAAGTACGGGAAGAACTACTGCAAGTAAATCGTGCCCGCGATTCCAAAAAGAACGAGTTTGATTTGACCCGTTCTATGGTGGAAAACTTGGAAGGCTATACGAAAGCCAACAAGTTCCTGAAGAAAGATACCTCCTGGACAGGGAAAGCCGTGCTTTTAGCGGATGTCATTGCTTGTGATCCGAAATATCGATCTGCGATCGAGTATTACCTAGAAGACTACCTCGATTTTTACGTAGTTCCTTCTTTGGATAATGCGAAAAAGGCAGTCGAGCTACTTCGATCAAATAAAAAAGGAAAATCGCGCTTCTTTCTCTTAGATGAATTGAAGAGCACTGCGACCAACATTACGACTCCTATCGGAACGGCCTCTGCTTTAGATGTTATTCAAGTAGAAGATCAGTATAAGGATTTATTTGGGAGTTTGTTGAACAACGTCTTTATTTCAGAGACGGATGTTGTGCATGAATCTCCGGCGGAAGGAGTGGTAATTCTTGACAAGGCGGGAGCTACTTACCGTGCGAAAGGGCGTTTGCAGGGAGGATCTTCGGGTTCTTTTGCAGGAAAGAGAATTGGTCGTGAGAAGCAATTAGATAAGCTCGAAAAGGAAATTGAAAAGCTCGGTGCAGAAGCTGAGCAATTGAAAGAGCAATACCAAGCTTGTCAGCAAAGAATCGGAGATCTCAAGAGTGCTCAATTGCGTGATAAGATCGCTTATCACCAGAAAGAGCTCAATCGCAAAGAGCAGTTGATTGCATCTTTCTCTGCAAAAATTGAAAACACAGAGCAATTTATCGGAGCGAACGATAATAAAAATCTCGGCTTAGCGGACGAACTCACAGCGCTCATGAAAGATCGTTCGGAGAAAGACGAGGAGTTGGAAGAGCTTCGCAAACTCAAAAAAGAAAAGGAGGCCGACATCAGCATTTTCCGTGGAACCTATTTGAAGGTGGAAAACGAGATGAACAGCTTTAGCGAGTTGATGAACGACCTGAATAGTCGCTTCTTCCGACAGGAAAATCAAGTAAGTACGACAAGCCAGCAGATTCAATTTAAAAAGAATCGGATCACGGAGCTATCTAATAGTATTGAAATAAATGGTGAGTTGATGGAAACCACCATGCAGGAAATTCAAGCGAAGGAAAATAATTTACGCAGCTCGGATTCTGGTTTGGCGAGTTTGTATGAAGAACGCGAGCGTTTACAAAAAGAAGTTACGATAGCGGAAGGAAAATTCCACCTTTCGAGAAACTCGATTGACGATTTGAACAAAGCGATTCGTCAATTGCTGAAAGAAAAAGATCAGCAAGAGCAGATTATAAATGCCTTGAAAGAGGAGATGAATAAACTGCAAATGGAATTGTTGGCGGTTCGTGAACGACTCCGCATTGAGTTTGAAGTAGACCTCGATGAGTTGATGAATGAAAGTTCGGAGGAAGATTCGGAAAACGAAACGAGCGAGTCTGAAGAAATCTCCGAAGAAGTTGGTGCGCATGCAGATAAAGATGTGGAGAAATCTGAGCCTGTAAAAGCGAAAGAAAAAAAGGCTGCAGCTCCTGTTAATGTTCCAGAACTTCGCGAAAAAGTTGAAAAGTTGAAAAAGCGGATCAGCAATTTTGGCGATGTAAATCCTATGGCGATTGAAGCTTTTAATGCTGGAAAAGAACGTTACGAATTCATCAATTCGCAAAAGCAAGACTTGGTAGAAGCTCGTGAAATTTTAATGGAAACCATTCGAGAAATTGAAGAAACGGCGACCAATAAATTCATGGAGGCCTTTAATAAAGTGAACGAGAACTTTCAGAATGTTTTCAAGCAATTGTTCACACCTGAAGATGTCTGCAATTTAAAACTATCTGACCCAGATAATCCATTGGATTCTACCGTAGAAATCATGGCTCGTCCTAAAGGAAAACGTCCGTCTACCATTGATCAACTTTCGGGTGGAGAAAAAACACTGACGGCGATTAGTTTGATCTTCGGTTTGTATTTATTAAAACCAGCTCCTTTCTGTGTTTTGGATGAGGTAGACGCTCCATTGGATGACAACAACCTCCACAAGTTTATTGCCATGATCCGAAACTTCGCCAAGGAGTCGCAGTTCATCATTGTAACGCACCAGAAGATTACCATGAATAAGTGTCACTCTTTGTATGGGGTCACCATGAAGGAAGAAGGTGTATCTATGCTTGTTCCTGTTGATTTCAATAAAATGGAATACGAGTTGGATGAGGGTGATTTTATGGTGACAAAGTAAATTTAACTCCCTTGATAAAATAGAAAATCGAAAGTCCCATCATTTATTGATGGGGCTTTTTTTTGCTCTATCCAGTCGGGAGATAAAGAAGCGTTTACGACGAACTAAAAAACTGCCTCGTCAGCAGCCACAGCTGACGAAATACGTATATAATCGTTTAGGAATGCACTGTATATTAGTGTCTGAAATTGAACTGGTTCCCGACGACAAGACTTTTTCAGAAATAGAAGGCAGAAAACGACAACACAGCAGGGCTTTGGCGAGGCTTTCTAAGGAAGTAGTCTTGAAAATAGCAATGTCGCAAGGAAGCAATTCAAATCGGACAGTTATATATTTTACACCCTTGCTGGTACAACCGAGTCACAATTTCTACTGTGCCTTTTTGAATTTATTATACAACATGTAACTAGGGACGGAACCCATCGTAAGTCCCGAGAATCTTATTCCAAAATTAGAGGATAATAGGTCCACCTCATGGCACAATAGGTTCGCACCTATCACGAATATATTTCGTCCTTTCAGGACTACAGTAGTTCCACATCTTCGCTGGTAGAAATAGTACTAAATATTGTGCTTAGAAAGCAAGTTACTCTGGTCCAACGGCAAGTATTGAAAATACTATTAATAGCTGGATACTCTTTTCATATAATTTCTCATAGGACTTGTTTACTTTCTATTCATTCTTTAGCTTGATGTAATGCTATCCTATTTCCTTCAGAGTCTTTGAATTCGGCAACGTAGCCAAGTTCGCCATTAGAAGTCTTGGAATAAAGAACTTTACCCTTATTTATTACCGCCTTTTTCAAAACATCATCAATACTTTTTACTCCAAAATAAACTAGCACACCAGTGATCGTAGGCTTATAGATTTCTCCCTTTACCAATGCACCAGAAATTCCCTTCGCTGATTCTTGGAAAGGAAACAGTGCCATCTCGAGTCCATCAATTTTAGTTTTGTGCAATTCAAACCCGAAGACTTTATTGTAAAAGTTCATCGCTCGATCTAGATCCTCGACTGGGATTTCAAAGTATACAAGAGGATTCTGGCAGTTGGACATCTGGTAGCATTTATATTCAAATTTACGTATCCTCAAATGAGACGTTTTTCCAAAAGAACGCACAAACTATCAAAATTTGAAACAAAAAAACAACATTGCAACTTATGCACCAAGACTGTCCATCTTATACTTTGGTACGAAATAGTTCAAGCAAGCAATCATTCCTACATAAGTAAAGATAAGGGTAGGTACGTTTGTATTAAAGCCTAAATCAAATTCAGGTAAACCTAAGATATCTCTCAAGGAATTTGTAGCAATCATCAACATGAAGACAATTCCATACACAAAAACACTAATAATTGCAGCTTTGTTTTTTGAGGTCCGTAGTTTTCCATTTATGACATCTTCTCTGAAAAAATACCATAAAGCTCCCACGCAAAAGATCGCCTCAATTGCAATAGCCAAGTAAACATTAGAGGCGTACAGTCCAAGTCCTACTGCATGTGTCTCTTCCCCAAAAATATGATGTGGATGACCAGAGAAGAAATCCAAAACGAAGTGACCGACCAACAAAGCTGCGCCGACTAAACCAATTTTTGTACTTTTAAACACCACTCTTCCAAAAATAAAAGCGATGGTCATCCATGCTATTTGAGGAATCAGATCGTGGCTATACAACATATTTACCGTCATATTACTTAAAGTCGCATTAAATGCGTCACTAGGTCCCGTTGGCTCTAAGCCCAAATAATGAAAGGCAAACCACAGCAAATCCTGAAGCTGTGAGACAATTAGGAAATACAACAGGGTTCCCTTCGGAAATTTCTGATTTGCAATTAAGGCGGTGGTATAATGACCTGCTAGCATACTTTATATTTTTCTTAAGGAACAAACGAAAACATTTGCTACTTTTACTTTAGAATGTAAAGCAATACTACAAATAACTTTACATTTTAAAGTGATATTCGTAAAAAAAAATGAAAAAAGACTTTCGTTCTTCTTGCATAATTGCGTCTGCTCTAGATTTGATCGGAGACAAATGGTCTTTACTTATCGTAAGGGACATGTTGATGCATCACAAGAAAACGTATAAAGAAATTGCTGCTTCGGATGAAGGAGTGGCGACGAATTTATTGTCGGCAAGGCTTAAGATGTTGGAATCTTTCGATATCATTAGCAAAAGAAAGCTGCCTACTAATAGAAAGGAGAATATCTATTTACTATCGGAAAAAGGCATAGAACTGGCTCCGATCATTATGGAGATCGTTATTTGGAGTGATAAAAATGTGAGGATGCACAATCCCGATATGAATCCTTTTGAATACAAGGAGGTTGACAAATCATTTGTGATCAAAAACGCTCAGGAACGATACCGGGAATTTGCCGGGCAGGTTCTAGAGCAAGAAGCTCCTTCATAGGCGAGTCATTTAAAGCCCATACAATGGTCAGGCTTTTCATGATCAGATCAACACCAGTAAAAGATTTATTATTGCAATAACTTACTGCATAAAAAAAAGCCCATCTATCAACTAGATGGGCTTTTAGATTTATTATCCCGATTATTTTTTAATAAATCGCGTTGTATAATTTTGATCAGAAAATTGAAGATTCAAGTAATAAATTCCTTGACTAAGATCAGCCACATTGAGTTGGATTATTCCTTCCATTGCTTGTACATCTGACAAAATTCTCACGATTTTTCCTGTCGATTCATAAATCTTGATATTTACAGGAGCATTCACTTTAGCGTCCGTTTTGAGATTGATTTGATCGTGGGCGGGGTCGGGATACAGTTGGATAGATGTTTCAAAATCTTCTCTCAAAACAAGCACAACATCGGAGGTAATTTCAAGTCCTCCAGCGCCTCTTTCTAAAAGACGATAGAAGCTTCTATCTGATTCAAATTCTACATCCAAGTAAGCATATTGCTGTGAGATATTGCTGTTTCCTGAGCAAGAGAGCTCGGCTATGTCTTCAAAATGAAAACCATCTTTGGAGCGTTGAAGTGTGAATCCCTGACAGTCTTCTTCACTTCCTGTTTCCCAGTTTAGCAAGTTGCCCGTCTTTTCTGCTGAACCGAAAAAATTAATCATTTCGACAGAGGTAGTTACACAGCTGATTATGGGAGAGTTTACACTTTTGCTGCAGCTGTTATTTCCGTCTGCAATTAATGTGAATGAAAATGAAGAATTAATGGGAAAACCTGGATAGGTTACAGCTCCTGCGCTGGTGAAGATTTCGCTGCTGCCATCACTATTGTTGATCAATAAGTAGGAACTCTCGGCTCCTCCAAATGCGAGGATTACAGCAAAAGTTTCGTCTTGAGGGTTGCAAACAATATCAGCTGTTAACACAAGTCCGGGGCAAGCATCGCTGCATTCAGAAGACTCCATTACTACAACCGTTTGGTAAATTGGTGATTCTGCATTTGCTGTAACAGGAAATACTTCGTTACCCGATTCAAGAAAATATTCAAAATCTTCTTGTTGTGCTGGTACTGTAACTGAATAAACACTTCTTCCTACGTTTAAAGCAGCAATACTTTGCCATTCACTAGTACCCAATTCACGATAATTTAATTGAGGAGCTTCTACTCCCATCGCTACAATATTTAGTTCTAGTGCTGCATTTTCTTCAATCTGCGTTCTTACAGGTAGCACTTTAATAAATGATTCACCTGTGTAATTCTGAGAAGGATCGGTATCTGCCAATTCACCTTCCTCTTCTTCCTCTTCTTCCTCTTCTTCCTCTTCTTCCTCTTCTTCCTCTTCTTCCTCTTCTTCCTCGTCAATGCTGTCTTGCTGCTCACCTTCTAAATTAAAGACCACTTCATCCCCTTCCGAATCTGACACAATGATCAATAATTCACCATTTATTTCTTCAATCCATGCTTCCTCAAAATCACTTCCTAAGCCTTCAATATAATCTTGCACATTTTCGGGTAATAAAGTAAGATCATCAACATCACCTTCTTCCAAAGTAGCTCCCATTTCGCCTTCCTCTTCCGTCTCTCCCACAGCGCCTTGCTCTTCACCTTCTAAATTAAAGACCACTTCATCCCCTTCCGAATCTGACACAATGATCAATAATTCACCATTTATTTCTTCAATCCACGCTTCCTCAAAATCACTTCCTAAGTCTTCAATATAATCTTGCACATTTTCGGGTAATAAAGTAAGATCATCAACATCACCTTCTTCCAAAGTAGCTCCCGGGTCGCCAGTCTCGCCAGTTTCTCCTTCTTGATCTTCTAGTGCGTTTAATTGAACCAACTGATGCCAATTCAATACATTATTGTGCATAATTTCTCCTACATCGCATACATCAACCATTCGTTCAATATCCAAAGTCATAAATTCCTCGAATTTCGAAGCCATCGCTTCGCGATCTTCATCTTCTTTATAGCCACCAAATTCATCTTTCGCTCTGTACGATTGCCAGGTTTTTAACCAATATTCGAAACGCTTTTGGTTACCAACACCAACCACACTAGACTGAAGAGCTTCAATATCACTTACAAAATCCGTATCACTTTCATCATACACATCGCCGATAATGGCACTTCCTACCGAATTAATTCCTTCTTCATGGGTATCCCAATCGCAAATAATCGGAACCGCAGGCTCTCCACCCTTATCCATTGTGCCCATAATCTCATTTACACCAGCAGCTACTTCAGCACCAAACCAACGAGTAGCCCAGTCCATATATACATCATCAATCCACGCATTTTTATCAGCAGGAAAAGAAATATCTACCGCTGATCCTGTAGGACCATAAGCCCAAATTGCTTGCTTTAGAGCATGTGTATTCATACTAACCGCTCGGGTTCTCCAACCTTTCCCTATGAGGCCGCTACAATTTTTTTCGAAAGCAGCCAAAGCATCATCATAAACACGGTGCACTTCCAACTGCGGTTGATTCAATCCCCAATCTTCTTCCAACCAAGTTGCCGCCCATTTTACTCGGTCGGCAGATAATTCTTCCATGTCGAGCGCTTCATCCCACAAACAATAGAAAGGATTTTCTTTCGGCATTAAATCATCAAATTCTTCCGGATTCTCTTCCGTACCTAGAATCCAGCCGGCATGTCCCAATGTAAAAGGCACATTCATTTCATCAGCAGCTTCTATGGCCAAGGTCATATCATCCCT